>CAMBWM010000051.1 GCA_945871335.1 Polaromonas sp. YR568
CGTCGCCATATTCCCCCCGCCTTGTTGCTCACTGCATTGGCTGCCGCTTTGATGGGTGCTGCGCGCCCGAGCGCCCAGGTGGTGCTCCCGGCAGACTACCTCACGCTGGTGCTGGCCATGGATGTCTCGCGCAGCATGCTGGCGCAAGATGTAAAACCCAGCCGTATTGAGGCATCACAGGCTGCGGTGAAAGCTTTTTTACAAGAGCTCCCGCCGGATGTGCGTGTGGGTGTTGTTTCTTTTGCCGGCAATGCACAAGTGGTGCAACAAATCACCGATAACCAAGAAGATTTGATCGCGTCTATCGATCGATTCCAACTGCAAAGAGGCACGGCCACCGGCAGCGGTTTGCTGGTGGCGCTCAATGCCTTGCTGCCGGACGCAGGCATTGATCTGGAGTCGACTTTGTTTGGACGCGAATTCCGTGGTTATGGCAACTCTGGCGGGGGGCAGTCGCTGGATCTGCGCGCAGCCAAACCGCCCCCCATTGAACGCGCCCCGGTTCCGGTGGGTTCTTACACCGGTGGCGCCATCGTGCTGCTGTCGGACGGACGTCGCACCATTGGACCTGATCCACTTGAAGCGGCCAAACTGGCTGCCAGCCGAGGGGTACGCGTTTACACCGTGGCGTTTGGAACGGCTGAAGGTGTGATCCCGGGGATGGAAGGCTGGTCGTTTTACGCCCGTGTGGATGAAGAAGCACTCAAGGCCGTGGCCAAAATCACCGGCGCCGAGTTTTTTCGTGCGTCCAATGCCACGGACTTGAAGAATGTGTATGAGCACCTTTCATCCAAGTTCACCCTTGAACGTCGCGACACCGAAGTGACGGCTCTTTTTGCGGGCCTGTCCCTGCTACTGGTGCTCAGTGCAATGGGTCTGTCGCTGCATTGGTACCGTCGCTGAACAATCGACGAACGCATTGCGCGGCTCATACCTCATGAGTTTGTGGATAGACACCCATTGCCACTTGGATGCGGCGGAGTTCCAGGCCGATGCGCCGGCGGTACGTGCACGGGCCAAGCTGGCGGGCGTGGGGCGACTGGTGATACCGGGTGTGGCGGTGAGCAACTTTCAGGCGGTGCGCGAGCTGGCGCATCTGGGCGGTGATGCCTATGCGCTGGGCATTCACCCTTTGTATGTGGCGCAGTCAGGCGATGCCGATCTGGCCACACTGGCCGCTGAGCTGAAGCTGAGGCTGGACGACCCGCGGCTGGTGGCGGTCGGCGAGATCGGACTGGATTTTTTTGTGCCTGAGTTACAGCTGAGTCCTTTGCGGGAAAAGCAGGAGTTGTTTTACCGTGCACAGCTTTTGCTAGCGCGTCAGCATGGGCTGCCGGTGATCTTGCATGTGCGGCGCTCAGCAGACCGGCTGCTCAAGCATTTGCGTGAGCTGGCGCCACCCGGCGGCTGGCGCGGCATTGCCCATGCCTTCAACGGCAGTGCGCAGCAGGCTCAAGCCTTCATCGATCTGGGCTTGAAGCTCGGTTTTGGCGGCAGCTTGAGCTTTGAGGCGGCACGCCAGATCAGGCAACTGGCCAGCGATCTGCCATTGCAGGCTCTGGTGCTGGAAACCGATTCACCCGACATACCGCCGCAGTGGCTTTACCAAACCGCACAGGCCAGGGCTGCCGGTGCAGCGCAGGGGCGCAATGAGCCGGCTGAGTTGCCGCGCATTGGCCAAGTGCTGGCCGGTTTGCGCGGCATGCACATCGAGGCACTGGCGCAGGCCTGCACGGCCAATGCGCTGGCGGCATTGCCGCGTTTAAGCCAGCTGTGAGGGCAGTCACAATAGCGCAGCCTGGCTGGCACGGCGCCGGGCTTTGAACACACAGGAAAGGATCTGATGGCTCGCAATGTAGATGCTTCTGGCGCAGCCAGCGATTTACCTGAGGTGAATTTTTCTGACTATGGGGACATTCGTTTTTTGCACTTGGGCACTGAATGGGTGCAGGGCTCGATGTTGATTGACGCGCCCTTTGATATTCAGCTTGAATATGTCCAGCGCATGATGGTCTGGCTCTTGTTTGTTGAACCCCAAGCGGTCGCTGGTTTGCACAGCATGCAACTGGGCTTGGGCTCTGCGGCACTGACCAAGTTTTGTTACAAAAAACTTCGTATGCGCACCACCGCCATTGAGATCAACCCGCAGGTGCTGGCCGCTTGCCGCCTGTGGTTCAAGTTGCCGGCCGACGACGCACGCTTGAACGTGGTGGTCTCAGATGCAGCGCGGGAGGTCAAAAAAGAAATTTACTTGGGCAGCGTGGACGCCCTTCAGGTGGACCTGTACGACCATGAGGCCGCAGCACCAGTGCTCGATAGTGCCGCCTTTTATGCCGACTGCCGCCGTATGCTGTCGGACGAAGGCATGATGACCGTCAACTTGTTTGGCCGCGATGCGAGCTTTGAAAGTTCGCTGGACAAAATAGCGGACGCCTTCGGGGCTGAAGCGGTGTGGGTTTTCAAACCCACCCGTGAAGGTAACGCTGTGGTGGCTGCGCAGCGCCATGACAGCCGACCAGGCCGTGATGTGTTGCAGCTGCGGGCCGAGGCGGTGGAGTCGCGCTGGGGTTTACCCGCATGCAAGTGGCTCAGATTGTTCAAACCCCTGGTTTGATAGGTGAAAGCCACATGCTCGCGGCACGCATTTCATGCACAATCCAAAAGTTATTTCAATACAAGGAGACTATCCGTGAATATCAAAAGTCAAAAAGACTTTGTTTCGGGGCTCATGTTCATGGGCATCGGCTTGGCTTTTGCGTTGGGCGCCACCAAGTATTCTTTGGGCACCGGCGCCCGCATGGGGCCAGGTTACTTTCCCCTCATGCTGGGAGTGATGATGGTCATACTGGGCGTTGTCATTACCTTCAACTCTCTGGTGATTGAGCGATCGGGTGGCGACAAGATCGGCAAGTGGGCTTACAGGCCGCTGTTCTTCATCATTGCGTCCAACCTGCTCTTTGGCGTTTGTCTGGGCGGTCTGCCGTCCATCAAGCTGCCGGCCATGGGCATGATTTTTGGCATCTATGTCCTGTCCTTTGTAGCCAGCATGGCTGCACCCGGCTGGAAGATCAAATCCACCTTCATCCTTGCCACCGGCTTGGCTGTCCTCAGTTACGTGGCTTTTGTGAAAATTCTCAATTTGCAGTTCCCGGTTTGGCCTGCTTTCATTACCGGCTAAGGAGATAAAAAACATGGATATGTTGATTGCAAATCTTTCACTGGGTTTTGGTGTGGCGTTCACGCCCATCAACCTGCTTTACGCCTTCATCGGTTGCGTACTGGGCACGCTCATTGGTGTGTTGCCGGGCATCGGCCCGGTGGCCACCATTGCCATGCTGTTGCCGGCCACTTACGCTTTACCGCCCGTGTCGGCGCTCATCATGCTGGCCGGTATTTACTACGGCGCCCAGTACGGTGGCTCGACCACTGCCATCTTGGTGAACCTGCCAGGCGAGTCGTCATCGGTGGTGACCTGTATTGACGGCTACCAGATGGCCAGAAAAGGTCGAGCGGGGCCCGCCTTGGCTGCAGCTGGTATGGGCTCGTTCTTTGCCGGTTGCGTGGGCACCTTGATTCTGGCGGCCTTTGCGCCCCCGCTGACCGAACTGGCTTTCAAATTCGGCCCCGCCGAATACTTTGCCCTGATGACATTGGGCCTGATCGGCGCTGTGGTGCTGGCTTCGGGTTCGCTGCTCAAGGCGATTGGCATGATCGTGCTGGGTTTGTTGCTGGGTCTGATCGGCACTGACGTCAACTCCGGCGTGGCGCGTTTCAGCTTTGACATCCCTGAGCTCACCGACGGCCTTGGCTTTGTGGTGATTGCCATGGGTGTGTTCGGCTACGGCGAGATCATCTCGAATCTGTCCAAGCCTGAAGACGACCGCGAAGTCTTCACGGCCAAGGTGACGGGTTTGTTCCCCACCAAGGACGACATCAAAAAGATGGCGCCAGCTGTGCTGCGCGGTACCGTGATTGGTAGTTCGCTGGGCATTTTGCCCGGTGGCGGCGCTTTGCTGTCGGCGTTTGCTGCTTATGCATTGGAAAAGAAACTCGGCACCAAGCCCGGTGAAATCCCATTTGGCCAAGGCAATATCCGCGGTGTTGCAGCACCCGAGTCGGCCAACAATGCGGGCTCGCAGACCTCCTTCATTCCCTTGCTGACGCTGGGCATTCCGCCCAACGCCGTGATGGCCTTGATGGTGGGCGCCATGACGATCCACAACATCCAGCCCGGCCCGCAGGTTATGACCAGCAACCCCGAGCTGTTCTGGGGTCTGATCGCCTCCATGTGGATCGGTAATGCGATGCTGATCATCTTGAACCTGCCACTTATCGGTATCTGGATCAAGCTGTTGACCGTGCCTTACCGCTACCTGTTCCCGGCCATCGTGCTGTTCTGCTCTATCGGCGTGTTCTCTACCAACAACAACACCTGGGATGTGTGGATGGTCGGCATGTTTGGTGTGGTGGGCTACGTGTTCGTCAAGCTCGGCTGCGAGCCTGCACCTTTGCTTTTGGGCTATATTCTTGGCCCCATGATGGAAGAAAATCTGCGCCGCGCGCTGCTCTTGTCACGCGGTGACTGGAGTGTGTTCGTGACGCGTCCGCTGTCTGCCAGTCTGCTGGCTGTCGGTGTTTTGTTGTTGGTGATCGTGCTTCTGCCGTCCATCAAGAGCAAGCGTGAAGAGGCGTTTGTCGAAGACTGACACGCCCCGCCTGAACAAAAACGGCGCTCTCTAGCGCCGTTTTTTTTATCCATTGCACAATTGACGTATGAACTTTAATTTCAACAACCCCTACACCTCCACCCGCTTGCCGGTTTTCGCCCGCAACGTCGTTTCCACCTCGCACCCGCTGGCAGCGCAAGCTGGCCTGCGCATGCTTCTCAAGGGCGGCAATGCGGTAGACGCCGCCATTGCCGCCGCCGCCGCCATGACCATCGTCGAGCCGGTGAGCAACGGCCTGGGCAGTGACTCCTTTTGTATTTTGTGGGACGGCAAGGAACTGCACGGTCTTAACGCCTCGGGCCGTGCGCCCGCGGCCTGGACGCCGGAGTACTTCAAGAAAAAATACGGCGCCGATACCCTGACCCCGCCCAAGCGCGGCATGGACTCGGTGACGGTGCCGGGGGCGGTCGCCAGCTGGGTCAGCATGAGCGAGCGCTTTGGCAAGCTGCCATTTGCTGACTTGCTGGAGCCGGCCATTGAGATCGCCGAGCGCGGTTATTTGATGGCCACCGTGGTGCAACAAAAATGGGCTGCTGCGACCGATGAGCTCAAAGGCTTGCCTGGCTTTGCGAAGTCTTTTTTGCCTTGGGGCCGTGCGCCGCAGGTCGGCGAGCTGTTTCAGTTCAAGGCTGCTGCCAAAGCTTTGCGCTTGATAGGGCAAACCAAAGGCCAAGCTTATTACGGCGGAGAGATTGCCCAGGCTTTAGAGAAATTCTCCAAGCAACACGGCGGCAGCCTCACGGCCAAAGATTTTGCAGCCTACCAGCCCGAGTGGGTCAAGCCGATCGGGCGTGATTACCGCGGCTACACCTTGCACGAGATTCCGCCCAACGGGCAGGGCATTGCGGCGCTGATTGCCTTGGGTATTTTGGATAAATTTGATGTGGCCGGCTTGCAGGTTGATGGCGTTGATTCTCAGCACTTGCAGATCGAAGCCATGAAACTGGCTTTTGCCGACGTCTACAAATATGTCGCTGATCCCGCTTCCATGGAGGTGACGGCTGAGCAGATGCTGGACGATGCCTACCTGGCCAGCCGCGCCAAGCTGATCGACATGACAAAGGCGCAGGACTTTGGCGCGGGCAACCCGGTCAAGGGCGGCACCATTTACCTGACGACCGCTGACGAAGACGGCATGATGGTCAGCTTTATTCAGAGCAACTACATGGGCTTTGGCTCGGGTTGTGTTGAGCCTGAGTTTGGCATCAGCCTGCAAAACCGTGGCCACGGCTTTAGCTTGCAGCCCGGCATCAATCAGGTGGCGCCGGGTAAGCGGCCTTTTCACACCATCATTCCGGCCTTCCTCAGCAAAGACGGTCAGCCCGTCATGAGTTACGGTGTGATGGGTGCCAACATGCAGCCGCAAGGCCATATGCAGACGCTGGTGCGCATGCTCGACTACAAGCAAAACCCGCAAGCCGCTTGCGATGCGCCGCGCTGGCGCTTTAATGCCGGGCTGGAGATCAATGTCGAGTCGGCGATGGACCCGGTCACCGTGCAGGCGCTTGCCCGGCGTGGCCACCGTGTGGATGTCATCAACGACTCTTACCAGGACTTTGGCGCCGGCCAGTTCATCTGGCGCGCGGGCGACCCCAAGGTAGAAGGCTATGTAGCGGCCAGCGACCCGCGCCGTGACGGACAGGCGGTCGGTTTTTAATGAAAAGACAAGTCTCTGGCCCTGTGCTTCAAGGCGGCGCTGGTGATTGAGAGCAAGCCGCCGCAACTGGTGGCCGGCATCACGTTGGCGGCGCTGGGGGCCTTTGCCTTCAGCGGCAAAGCCATCATTGTCAAACTGGCTTACCGTTACGACGTAGATCCGGTCACGCTGATCATGCTGCGCATGCTGTTTGCGTTGCCCGTTTTTGCGCTCATGGCCTGGTGGGCCAGCCGAGGCAAGCCGGCACTTTCGCTGCGCGACGCACTGGGTGTGCTGGGGCTTGGTTTTGTGGGCTACTACCTGTCGAGTTTTTTGGACTTTGTCGGCTTGCAGTACATCAGCGCTTCGCTGGAGCGCTTGATTTTGTACCTGAACCCGACGCTGGTGCTTCTGCTCAGTTGGTTGATTTACCGCCGCCGTGCCAGTCGTTTACAGTCTCTGGGTATAGGCATCAGTTACGCTGGTGTGATGCTGGTTTTTGGTCATGAAATGACCGTGCAAGGCGCTGATGCGGCTTGGGGTGCGTTGCTGGTTTTTTTGAGTGCTGTCACTTACGCTCTTTACTTGGTGTACAGCGGCGAGCTGGTCAAACGGCTGGGCTCGCAGCGCCTGGTGGGCCTGACCGGCACGGTGGCTTGTTTGTGCTGTATCTTGCAGTTCGCGCTGTTGCGGCCCTTGTCGCTGGAGTCTGTGGCGCCGCCGGTGATGTGGCTGTCGCTTGCCAACGCGGTGGTTTGCACCGTGGCGCCGGTGCTGATGGTGATGATGGCCATTGAGCGCATCGGCCCCGGGCTGACGGCGCAGACCGGCATGATCGGCCCCATGTCCACCATCGCCATGGGCGTGCTGATTCTGGACGAGGCTTTCACAGTCTGGGTGGCTTTTGGCACAGCACTGGTGCTGGCCGGTATTTATGTTTTCACGCGTTCTGCGCAAACAAAAGGAAATTGACATGGACTTGGGTATCAAAGGTAAATGGGCGCTGGTGTGCGGCGCCAGCAAAGGCTTGGGCTTTGGCTGTGCTCAGGCGCTGGTGCGCGAGGGTGTGCACGTCATCATCGTGGCGCGCGGCGCTGAGGCCTTGCAAGCCGCTGTCGCTCAATTGATGGCCGACCCATTGCGGCCCGCAGCGACCGAGGTACTGAGCGTGGCGGCGGACATCACAAGCACCGAAGGCCGTGCCGCAGTGTTCAAGCTGCGCCAGGACTTTGACATCGTTATCACCAACGCGGGCGGCCCGCCACCCGGTGACTTCCGTCATTGGGACCGTGATACCTGGATCAAGGCGGTGGACGCCAACATGCTCACCCCGGTCGAATTGATCAAGGCCACAGTCGACGGCATGGCCGCGCGCGGCTTTGGCCGCATCATCAACATCACCTCTAGCGCGGTCAAGGCGCCTATTGATGTGCTGGGCCTGAGCAATGGCGCACGCAGCGGCCTGACCGGCTTTGTGGCGGGTGTCTCGCGCAGCAAGCTGGCGGGGCAGGGGGTGACCATCAACTCTTTGTTGCCGGGTGCTTTTGACACCGATAGACTGCGCAGCAACTTGGCCGGTGCTGCGCAAAAAACCGGTCAAAGCGTTGATGCAGTGGCCGAAGCCCGGCGCAAGACTATTCCAGCCCAGCGTTTTGGCACGCCGGAAGAATTTGGTGCCATCTGCGCCTTTTTGTGCAGCACGCATGCGGCCTACATGACCGGCCAGAACGTGCTGGCCGACGGCGGCGCATACCCCGGCACTTACTGAGCAGGCAGGCGGCCTAGGGGCCTTGGCGGCGCGATGACACCACAATGCCGCCGACGATCAGCCCAAAGGCCAGCGCGTGGTACAGGCTGGGCCATTCGCCCAGAAAAATCGTCGACATGATCGCTGCAAAGAGCGGCGTCAGGTTAGAGAAAAAGCTGGCCATGGCCGGCCCCGCCCGCTCGATGCCTGCGCTCCATGCGCGGTAGGCCAGCAAGGCAGGCCCGAGCGTGATGTAGACCAGCGCGCCCATCACTGGCCAGCTCCATTGAATGCGCGCCGGCGTCCAGGCCCACTCGCCAGCGACAAAAAGACCTGACCAGAGCAGGCCGAAGAAAATTTGCGCCATCAAAAAAGCCGCCCAGTCCTGACGTATCGACGGCGGCTCGGTGGGTCTGGCCAGCATCCAGCTGTAGCCGGCCCAGGCCGCGGTGGCCAGCAGTACGTAAAAATCGCCAGGCACCAAACTCATTTGCATCAACACCGCCGCATCACCTCGGCTTAGCACAATCAGCACGCCGCCAACGGACAACACAGCCCCCCACGTCTGACGCCGCGAAATTTTTTCGCCGTGTAAGAGCCAGCCCAGGCCCAGCATCCAGATCGGAATACTGGAGGCCACCAGCGTGACGTTCATGGCGGTGGATGTGTGTAGCGCCAGGTACTGCAGCGAGTTGTAGGCCCCCACACTGAGCAGGCCCAGCAGGGCAAAACGGCGCCAGTGTCGCCACATCAGACTGTCCCGGTGCAAGACCCTGTGCGCCATTGGCAGCAGCACCAAAAAGGCCAGCAGCCAACGCAAAAAATTCAGCGTCATGGGCGGCACCAGATCGTTGATCATGCGGCCTAAAACAGCATTGCTGGCCCACATCAAAGGTGCAATACTGAGCAAAAAAATTGTCGAGGTGGCCAGGCGGCGAGTCATGCCTGCACTGTAACAAGAGCCAGGCAGGGTCTGGCCAGCCATGCCTGCCGGGCTTGGCCTAAACTGTATCTTTTAGCTACTTGAGGAACAGAAAAAATGAGCACCCATACCTCCCGCGCCGTACGTATTGACGAACACGGCGGACCTGAAAAACTGAAGTTGGTCACGCTCACGGTGGGCGAGCCCGGGCCGGGTGAGATCCGTATCAGGCACAAGGCCGTGGGTTTGAACTACATCGACATTTACCAGCGCGCCGGCGTGTACCCGCTGACCATGCCGCTGCAGCTGGGCATGGAAGGCTCTGGCGTGGTTGAGGCCGTGGGCGAGGGCGTGACCCATCTGAAGGCAGGTGACCGCGCAGCCTACGCCAGCCAGCCCCCGGGCAGCTATTGCGAACTGCGCGTGATGCCGGCCAAATGCGTGTGCAAATTGCCCGACGCGATTTCCTTTGAGACCGGCGCAGCCATGATGCTCAAGGGCCTGACGGTGCAGTACCTGCTCAAGGGAACGCAGCCCCAGGGTGGTTTGCATGCGGGTGATCATGTGCTGTTTCATGCGGCGGCTGGTGGCGTCGGCCTGATTGCCTGCCAGTGGGCACGCGCCATGGGCTTGCAACTGATCGGCACGGCGGGTTCAGACGCCAAGTGCGCGCTGGCCAAAGAAAACGGCGCCGCCTTCACCATCAATTACGCCAAAGAAGACTTTGTTGCCCGCGTCAAAGAAATCACCGGTGGTGCCGGCGTGAAGGTGGTCTACGACTCGGTGGGCAAGGACACTTTCCTCAAGTCACTCGACTGCGTGCAGCCCTTTGGTCTGGTCGCCAACTTCGGCAATGCCTCAGGCAAGGTCGAGCCCCTGGACATTGGCCTGCTGGCTGCCAAGGGCTCTCTCTATGTGTCACGCCCCACGCTGTTCACCCACATCGCCACGCGCGAGCGCACTCAGGCTATGGCCGATGATCTGTTTAGCATGGTCACCAGCGGCAAGGTCAAGATCGCGATTGACCAGACTTTTCCCCTGGCCGATGTGGCCGAAGCACACCGCGCACTTGAAGCGCGCAAGACCACGGGCTGCACCATCCTCACGCTTTAAAACCGGGGACTTATGCCCGCATTCGCGAGAATGCGGGCTGTGTGGTCTTCAGCGCGCGCGGCGCACGCGCAGCAGCTCGTCCAGAATCAGGCAGGCGGCGCCAATGCTGATGGCGCTGTCGGCGATGTTGAAGGCTGGGAAGTGTGTGCCGGCGTAATGAAAGTCTAAAAAATCGACCACATAGCCGTGCAGCAGGCGGTCGATCACATTGCCAATTGCGCCACCCAAAATACAGGCCAGGGCGAAAGAAAATAGTTTTTGACCGGGGTGCGCGCGCAGCATGTAAACAATGAATACCGCCGCACCTAAGCCGATAGCGGTGAAAAACCAGCGCTGCCAGCCCGAGGCTGATGACAGAAAAGAAAAGGCTGCGCCGCTGTTGTGCACGCGCACGATATTGAAAAAACCGGTCACAGGACTCGAGTCGCCGAGTTGGTAATAGCCCAAAATCAGAACCTTCGTGAACTGGTCAGCGATCAGCAATATGAGCGCCAGCACTAGCCAGGGCAGCAGGGCGCTTTTGGATGGAGACAAGCCGGACTTGGCCATCAAGCAAACCGGCGGGCTTCGCCGGCACCGAAGAGGTTGCTGATGCAGCGGCCGCAAATGGTCGGGTGTGCAGAGTCCTGGCCCACGTCGCCCGGGTAGTGCCAGCAGCGATCGCATTTGGTACTGCTGCTGGTGGCTGATGTCACACTCAGGGCTTGAGCTGATTGCAGTTTCAGCACGGAGGTGATGAAGACAAACTTCAGGTCTTCGCCCAGGCTGCTGAGCAGCGCGTGGTCGCCGGCGTCAACGCCCAGGATGACTTCGGCTTGCAGCGAGGAACCCACTTTGCCGTCGGCGCGAAGCACTTCGATGTCCTTGTTGACGATGTCACGCAGCTCGCGGATACGCGCCCACTTGGCCAGCAGGCCGGAATCGGGCGCACCGAACTCGGTGTAAGTTTCCATGAAAATCGATTCGGACGCGCCGAACACGGACCAGGCCTCTTCGGCGGTGAAGCTCAAAAACGGCGCCATCCAGCGCAGCATGGCGTGCGTGATCTGGTGCAGCGCGGTCTGGGCACTGCGCCTGGCCAGGGACTTGGGCGCGCTGGTGTAGAGCCGGTCTTTCAAAATGTCGAGGTAAAAAGAGCCCAGATCTTCGCTGCAGTAAATCTGTAGCTTGGAGACCACCGGGTGGAACTCATACACCTCGTAGTGCGCCAGGATGTCGGCTTGCAGCTCGGCCGCGCGGCTCAGTGCGTAGCGATCGATCTCCAGCATTTGCGCCAGCGGCACGCTGTCGGTGGCCGGGTTGAAGTCGCTCACATTGGCCAGCAAAAAACGCAACGTGTTGCGGATGCGGCGGTAGGCGTCCACCACGCGCGCCAGAATCTTGTCGTCAATGCCCAGGTCGCCCGAGTAGTCGGTCGAGGCGCACCACAGGCGAATTATTTCGGCGCCCAGTTTGTCGTTGACTTCCTGCGGCGCCACCACATTGCCTTCGCTCTTGCTCATCTTGCGGCCCTTGCCGTCCACGGTGAAGCCGTGCGTCAGCAGGCCCTTGTAGGGAGCGTGGTCGTACATGGCGCAAGAGGTCAGCAGCGAAGAGTGGAACCAGCCGCGGTGCTGGTCATGGCCTTCAAGGTACAGGTCGGCCGGCCAGTTGGATTGCGCGGCATGGCTGTGGCGCAGCACGTGGTCGTGCGTGGTGCCGGAGTCAAACCAGACGTCCAGGATGTC
>CAMBWM010000052.1 GCA_945871335.1 Polaromonas sp. YR568
CTGGCCGAGGTGTTGGCGCGGCTTAAGCCCTGGCTGGAGAACCCGGCCCGGCCCAAGCTGGGCCAGCACATCAAATACGACCGCCATGTGTTCGCCAACCACGGTATTGAGGTGCAGGGCTACCGCCACGACACCATGCTGCAGAGCTACGTGCTGGAAGTGCACAAACCGCATGGCCTGGCCAGCCTGGCTGAGCGCCACTTGGGCCGCAGCGGCATCAGCTTTGAAGACCTGTGCGGCAAAGGTGCCAGCCAGATCAAGTTCAACCAGGTCGACGTTGCCAAAGCCAGCCAATATGCCTGCGAAGACGCCGAGCAAACCTTGGCCGTGCACCGCTTGCTGTGGCCTGAGCTCCAGGCCAACGCCAAGCTGCAGTTTGTCTACGATCTGGAAATTCAATCCAGTGAAGGTCTGTACCGCATTGAGCGAAATGGCGTGTTGATAGACGCGCCCATGCTGGCTGGGCAAAGCGCTGAGTTGGGCGCCCGCATTGTGCAGCTCGAAGCCGAGGCCCATGCGTTGGCCGGCCAGCCCTTCAACCTGGGTTCGCCCAAGCAGATCGGTGAGATTTTCTTTACCAAGCTGGGTTTGCCCGTGGTCAAAAAAACCGCCACCGGCGCGCCCAGCACCGACGAAGAAGTGCTGGAAAAACTCGCTGAAGACTATCCGCTGCCGGCCAAAATTCTGGAGCACCGCGGCCTGTCCAAGCTCAAAGGCACTTACACCGATAAGCTGGCGCAGCTGGCGCACCCGCGCACCGGGCGCGTGCACACGCATTACGCCCAGGCTGTGGCCGTTACCGGACGCTTGTCGAGCAACGAGCCCAACCTGCAAAACATTCCGGTCAAAACCGCCGAAGGTCGTCGCGTGCGCGAAGCCTTCACGGCTGCTCCCGGCTGCGTGATCGCCAGCGCCGACTACTCGCAAATCGAGCTTCGCATCATGGCGCACATCAGCGAAGACGTGGCCTTGCTGCGCGCTTTCAACGAAGGTCTGGACGTGCACCGCGCCACCGCCGCCGAGGTTTTTGGCGTGGCCCTGGACCAGGTCAGCAGCGAACAGCGCCGCTACGCCAAAGTGATCAACTTCGGCTTGATTTACGGCATGAGCAGCTTCGGGCTGGCGCGCAACCTGGGCATTGAAACCAAGGCCGCTGCCGCCTACATCGACAAATACTTTCAGCGCTACCCCGGCGTCAAGGCCTACATGGACGAGACCCGCCTGTCAGCCAAGAGCCTTGGCTATGTCGAGACGGTGTTCGGCCGACGTCTTTACCTGCCGGAGATCAACTCGCCCAATGGCCCGCGCCGCAGTGGCGCCGAGCGAGCCGCCATCAACGCGCCCATGCAGGGCACGGCGGCCGATCTCATTAAGCTGAGCATGGTCAAGGTGCAGCAGGTGCTGGACGCCCAGGCGCGCGGCTGCAAAATGATCATGCAAGTGCACGACGAGCTGGTTTTTGAGGTGCCCGAGGAAGAAGTCGAGTGGGTGCGTAGCGAAATTCCGCGCCTGATGGCCGGCGTGGCGCAGCTCAAGGCACCACTTCTGGCTGAGATCGGCTTTGGCCCGAACTGGGAAAAGGCGCACTGATTTTTTAACTCACTTTGAAGGGGAAAATACGATGTTGACAGCCGATCAGAAACTTGATTTTGATGCTTTGCTTCCCGCTGCCGCACAAGCCGGCAGCCGCCGCTCTGCCCTCAAGCTCGCCTTGGGTGCGGGCTACGCGGTCGCTGCTGGTCCCTTGATGGCGCAAACTGCTATCAAAACTTCGTCCGAAGGTTTGCGCACCGGCGAGTCCAGCTTTGAGGTCAACGGCTTCAAGGTGCCGGTGTTTTTTGCAGCACCTGCCGGCAAAACTAATTTGCCGGTGGTGCTGGTGATTCATGAGGTGTTTGGTGTGCACGAGTACATCGCCGACACCTGCCTTCGCTTTGCACGGGCCGGGTATATGGCGGTGGCGCCCGAGCTGTTTGCCCGCCAGGGCGACCCCAGCGCCTACGGCGAGCTGGCCAGGCTGATGAGTGAAGTGGTCAATAAAACCCCTGACGCGCAAGTCATGACCGATCTAGACGGCGCCGTGGCCTGGGCCGCGGGCCAGGGTGGCGATGCACAAAAAGTCGCCATCACCGGTTTTTGCTGGGGCGGGCGCATCACCTGGCTCTACGCGCAGTACAGTACCCGCGTGAAAGCCGGCGTGGCCTGGTACGGGCGCCTGGTGGGTCAGCCCAGTGCTACCAGCCCCACGCACCCGGTACAGCAGGCGGCCATGCTCAAAGCGCCGGTACTCGGGCTGTACGGCGGGCAGGACACAGGCATTCCGCTGGACACCGTGGAGCAGATGAAAACTGCGCTGGCTGGTGCAGGCGCGGCCGGTAACGCCGCCGCCCGCGCCAGCGAGTTTGTGATTTACCCCGACAGCCCCCATGCTTTTCATGCGGATTACCGGCCGACCTACCGCGCGGGCCCGGCGCAAGATGGCTTCAAGCGGGCGCTGGAGTGGTTCAAGGCCAAGGGCGTGGCATAAGGCGGGATAATGAGTGCCCTGACGCACCGGACCTTGCCTTATGAACATGACTTTGTTGGCCATTCTGGCCGCTACCTTGCTGGCCGGGGTGGGCAGCGTTTGGCTGGCGGCCTTGCTGGGTTTCGGTATTTTGGCGCGTTACACGCAGCACATGCTCAGTCTGGCGGCCGGTGCGCTTCTGGCGACGGCCTTCATGCACTTGCTGCCAGAGGCTTTTGAAAGCCAGGTCAGCGCAGACCAGTTGTTCCCGACCCTGCTGGTCGGTCTGATCTTTTTCTTTTTGCTCGACAAGGCCGAACTCTGGCACCACGGGCATGAACATCACCATGGTCATGATCACGCGCATGTGCACGCCCATGACCACGCTGACAGCCAAGCGCCTGCGCGCCCTGGTGGCAGCTGGGCGATTTTGACCGGCGACAGCGTGCATTGTTTTGGCGATGGCGTGTTGATCGCATCGGCCTTCGTGGCCGACATGCGCCTGGGTGTGGTGGCCGCGCTGGCGGTGCTGATGCACGAAGTGCCTCACCACATGGGCGACCTGGCGGTGCTGCGTCAGGCCAGCGACAACCGGCGCATGGCCTTGGTCAAGGTTTCGCTGGCCGGCGGACTGACCGCCTTGGGGGGTGTGGTGGGTTTCTTTTTGGTGGCACAGCTAGAGGCTTACCTGCCTTATTTTCTGGCCATCGCCTCCAGCAGTTTTTTGTACGTGGCGCTGGCCGACCTGATTCCTCAGCTGCAAAAAAAGCTCTCCGCCCGCGAGACCCTGGCCCAAATTGTGTGGCTGGCCGTCGGCATGGGCATGGTCACGCTGGCCAGTAGCCTGACGCACAGCCACTGAGCGGGCGCCAGGGCTCAGACCCCGGCTGCCAGCAAGGCCGCGCGGGTTGGCAGGCCCTCGCTGTCGCCAATCACCTGCACCGCCTGCGCGCCAATCCAGGCGCCGCGCCGGGTCGCTTCGTGCAGTGACTTGCCCTCCAGCAGCGCGCTGATCACGCCCACCGCAAAGCCATCACCTGCGCCTACCGTGTCCACCACTTCGGCCACGGGAAAGCCGGGCACATGGCCGCGGCCGCCAGCGCTGTCAAAGTACGCGCCTTCGCTACCCAGTTTGACCACCACCATCTTGGCGCCGCGCTCACGGTAAAACCGGGCGATCCCTTCGGGACTGTGCTCGCCCGTCAGCAAGTTGCCTTCTTCCAGACCCGGCAGTACCCAGTCGGCACGGGCAGCCAGGTCGTTGATGGCATCGCGCATGTGCGCCGTCGAAGCCCACAGCGAAGGCCGCAGATTCGGGTCAAACGACACGCTGCGACCGGCGGCCCGCATCAGTTCCATGCTCTTTTGTGTGAGGGCCAGCGTGCTGGCCGACACCGCCGCAAAAACACCGGTGGCGTGCAGGTGCCGTGCGGACAGCAGCCAGGCTTCGTTGATGTCCTGCGGCCCCATCCCGCTAGCGGCCGAACCTTGACGGTGGTATTCAACCGGCGGGTCGCCGCCGCCTTGCACTTGGCCTTTGAACATGAAACCGGTTTTTTGTGCGGCGTCGCAGACCACCTGCGCGCAGTCCACGCCTTCACCGGCCATGGTGGCCAGTAAATAGCGGCCCATCGAATCCGTGCCCAGGCGGCTGGCCCAGGCGACTTTCAGCCCGAGCCGTGCCAGGCCGATGGCCACGTTGGTCTCCGCGCCGGCGCTGCGTTTGTAAAAAGAGCCGGCTGCTTCCAGTGGGCCGGGGCGGTCTGCGACCAGCAGCAGCATGGCCTCGCCAAAAGTGACAACATCAAGCACAGGGGTCAAGGTGCGGCCTTCCTTGCAGATTGAGAAACAGGCGGCAACTGTACGCCGGCCAGTTGTTCATGGGATTTAAAAAATTGTAATTTTTGGTCACGCCGGATTTGCTTGAGCGCGTACTCAGCGCTCAGTGCCAGACCCTTGCTGGGGTAGCAGCGGCAAGCCAGCACCCGGCGCGGCGGATGCGAGCGTGTATAGGCTGCGCCCAGGCCTAAGAGATGTTGCACAAAGCGTTTTTCCACATCCAGCGCTACACCGGTGTACAGCGTGCCGTCTTCGCATTCGAGCAGGTAAAGGTGGTAAGGGGTCACGACTTTCGCGGTTTTCAGCCTTGGGCCACGGGCCGCGCCGGGTCGCTGCACCAGTCGCTCCAGCTGCCGGCATACAGCGCCGTGCCTCCCATTCCGGCGATCTCCATGGCCAGCAGGTTGGGCAGTGCGCTAACGCCGCTGCCGCAGTGGTGCACCACGCTGGCCGGCTCGCGCTGTCCCAGCAAGGCTTCAAACTCTGCCTTGAGTTGTGCAGCCGGCTTGAACTTTCCGTCTGCGTCCAGGTTCTGGCCAAAGGGGCGGTTCAGCGCACCTGGAATATGGCCGGCCACCGGGTCCAGCGGCTCGACCTCGCCCTTAAAGCGCGGCGTGGCTCGAGCGTCCAGAAGCGTCTGCCCGGGGCGGCCCAGAGCGGCCGCCACAGCATTCGCGTCCAGCAGCCGGGCTCGGGTTTCTTTCAGTGCAAAAAGCGCGGGCGAGCGGGCTGGCTCCTGGCCGGCTGTCACGGCGCCGCCCGCAGCTTGCCAGGCTTGAAAGCCGCCGTCCAGGACGGCCACCGCCTCATGGCCGGCCCACTTGAGCATCCACCAGAGTCGGCCGCAGTAGTTGGCGCCGTTGCGGTCGTACACCACGGCCTGCATGTCGTTGGACAAACCGACGCTGGCCAGCCAGCGCGCAAATCGCTCGCGGCTGGGCAGCGGATGCCGCCCGCCGGAGGCTGTTTCGTGCAGGCCGGGCTTGGCGCTCAGCGCATGGTCCAGGTGCGCATAGACAGCCCCAGAAATGTGTGCCTGGGCATAGTCCGCTGCGCCGGCATCGGGCTGCATCAGGTTGAAACTGCAGTCAAACACCAGGCAGCTCGCGGGTGTGTCCAGCAGGGGCGCAAGCTGTTCGGCCGAGATCAGGTGGGTGTGCATGGTGAGAGCCTTTCAGAAATTTGGGGTTTACAGCGTCGATGCGTTGTTAATGTTGTTAGTGTTCTTCGGCCGGCGGGTTGGGCAGTGCCTGTGTGCGCAGAGCCGTGGCCGCCACGCCGCTGGCCACGATCACCAGCATGCCCAGCCAGCCCAGCAGCGGGATCTGTTCACCAAACAGCAGCAGGCTGTACAGCACCGCAAAAACAATACCCGAATACTGCAGGTTGGCCGCCACCAGTGTCGACCCCTGGCTGTAGGCCCGCGTCATGCACCACTGGCCAATCGAGGCCAGGATGCCGATGGGCAGCAACCAGACGGCGGCCTGCCAGTTCCATTCAGACAGCCCGGTAAATATGACTCCGATGCCGCCGCCCAGGGCCGAGCCCAGCGCAAAGTAAAACACGGTGCGCTCTTCGGGCTCGCCGACCCGGCCCAAGGCCGTGACCTGTATGTAAGCCAGGGCCGCCAGCACGCCCGACAACAGCCCGATCAGTCCGGCAAACAATTGGTTTTGCTCCAGAGTGGGTCGCAAAATCATGACCACGCCGCCAAAGCCGGTCAGTACCGTGAGGATCAGCAGGCCCTGGCGCACCTGCAGCGGCACGCGTTCATACAGCAGGGCGCCACCTATCAAAAAGGCGGCCACCCAGATGCTGCTCATGTAGTTGAGCGTCACGGCAGTGGCCAGCGGTAAATAGGCAATCGCGTAAAACCAGGCGACCAGAGAGACCACGCCGACCAGGCTGCGCCAGGCCTGCATGCCGGCATAGCGGGTGCGCAAGCTCGAGCCGCGTGCCTGCACGATCAGTGCCATGAAGACCATGCCAACCAGTCCTCGGTACATCACCAATTCAAAGGCGTTGAAATTGCTGGAAGCCAGTTTGACGCACACACCCATGGAGGCAAACAAGAAAGAGGCCAGAACCATCCAGATTGCTTGCATGAGCCGTGTCCTAATTAGTCGCTCAGATCATCTGGGTGGTTTTGCTGGCACCCATTTCGCGGCGATACCACTCGTGAAAGTGCTGCATGCCGTCTTCCATCGGGCTTTGGTAGGGGCCAAACTCGTTGTCCCCGCGCTGCATCAGCGCCAACCGGCCGGCGTCCATGCGCAGAGCAATTTCATCGTCCTCGACGCAGGTCTCCATGTAAGCGGCTTGCTGCGCCTCGATGAACTCACGCTCGAAGGCGCAGATTTCCTCGGGGTAGAAAAACTCCACCACGTTCAAGGTTTTGTCGGGCCCCTGCGGGTGCAGTGTGCTGACGACCAGCGCATGCGGATACCACTCGATCATCACGTTCGGGTAATAAGTCAGCCAGATGGCGCCGTATTTGGGTGCAGCCCCCTTGCGGTATTGCAGCACCACGTCGTGCCATTTTTTGTAAACATCCGTGCCGGGCTTGCCCAGCTTGTCAGATACGCCGACCGTCTGCACCGAGTAATTTTTGCTCAGTTCCCAGCGCAGGTCGTCGGTGGTGACAAAGCCGCCCAAGCCTGGGTGGTAGGGCCCTACGTGGTAGTCCTCCAGGTAGACCTCGATGAAGGTTTTCCAGTTGTAGTTGCATTCGTGCAGATGCACTTTGTCGAGCTGGTAGCCGCTGAAGTTCAGGTCTTCCAGCGAACCCAGGCCGGCCATCTCGGCAGCCATGTTGTGCCCGTTGTCTTCAAACACCAGGCCGTTCCAGGTGCTTGTTTTGTAGCGGTTCAGGTTCAAACAAGGGTCGATCTCGAAGTGCGGCGCACCAATCAGTTCGCCGGCGATGTTGTAAGTCCAGCGGTGCAGCGGACAGACGATGTTGCTGTCAGCCCGTTGGCCCAGCGAACCCCGGCCTTGCAGCAAGAGGGCTTGCCGGTGCCGGCAGACATTGGAGATCAGCTCGATGCCCGAGGCATTGCGCACCAGCGCCCGGCCCTGGCCTTCGTGGGGCAGCGTGTAATAGTCGCCCAGCTTGGGCACCGCCAGTTCATGGCCCAGGTAGCGTGGGCCTTTGGCAAACAGCTTTTGTTGCTCCCGGGCGTACAGACCGGGGTCAAAATAGCTGGAGATGGGCAGCTGGCTGGTCGCCTGCAAGAGTCGAAGGCTTAAATCAGACATGCGCTTGTGGAACTGTTGGTAGGGCAGTGCGAGATGGGCAGCCGTTTAAGACGAATTTTTCATTGTACCTACCGGCCTTATCGCCCTTAACGCCCTTGGCCTGACAGCGCCGGCAGACGAGTCGCACTGCAAGCCTCTAAAATCACCTGCACACTGAAACAACCTGCCATGAGAAAAACAAACGCTGCCCCGATCTTGACCGAACCGGCCCATTACGAGGCGGCCTTGCAAGAGCTCGAAAAATTGGTCTTGGATCTCGAGGGCGGCCAAATGCCGCTGGACCAACTGCTGGCCGGTTACCAGCGCGGCGCCCAGTTGCTTGCCTACTGCCGCGACAAGCTGTCTGCCGTGGAGCAGCAGATCAAGGTGCTCGATGGCGGCGAACTCAAACCCTGGGCAAAGGAATAAACCTTTGAATTCTTTGAACTCTCCCAAGACTGTCAGCGGCGCTTCCTTTGACTTGCCCGGCTGGAGCGCGATTCAGCTGGAACGGGTCGAGACGGCCTTACAAAACTGGGTAGCCTGCCCCCAAACCAGCCCGGCCCCGGCCGGCTTGGGTGAAGCCATGCGCTACGCCGTGCTGGGTGGGGGCAAACGATTGCGTCCGCTGCTGGTGCTGGCCGCCTGCGAGGCTGTGGCCGGCAACCCCCAGGCGGCCCTGCGCGCTGCTTGCGCGGTCGAGCTGATCCACGCTTATTCTTTGGTGCATGACGACATGCCTTGCATGGACAACGATGTGCTGCGCCGCGGCAAGCCAACCGTGCATGTGCGCTTCGGTCAGGCCCAGGCGCTGCTGGCTGGCGATGCCCTGCAAGCGCTGGCCTTTGAACTGCTGACCCCTGACGACAGCACCATGCCGGCCACCATGCAGGCACTGCTTTGCCGCATGCTGGCGCAAGCGGCCGGCTTTCAGGGCATGGCGGGCGGGCAGGCGATTGACTTGGCCAGTGTCGGCCAGCCCATCAGCTCCGCGCAATTGCATGAAATGCACAAGCTCAAGACGGGCGCCCTTTTACAAGCCAGCGTCATGATGGGCGCTGCCTGCGGCAGGCCTACAGCAGCAGCGCAAAGTACACTGAGTGATTATGGTGCGACACTGGGTCTGGCCTTTCAGGTGGTCGATGATGTGCTGGACGTGGTGGCCGACTCAGGCACGCTGGGCAAAACGGCCGGCAAGGACCTGGCCCAGGATAAGCCGACCTTTGTATCCCTGATGGGTCTGCAGGCTTCTAAAAAATACGCCCAGGAATTGCTATCGCAAGCCCATTCCAGCCTGCGGGCTGCGGACTTGGAGAACACGGCAGCCTTGCGTGCGCTGGCCGACATGCTTGTCAATCGCGGTTTCTAAGGAACGCCCGGATGTACCCATTGCTAGAAACCATCAACAGTCCGAGCGACTTGCGCCTGGTACCGCGCACCCAGCTCAAAAGCGTGGCCGACGAACTGCGCGCGTACCTGCTCGAGAGCGTCTCGCGCACCGGCGGACATCTGAGCTCCAACCTCGGCACGGTGGAGCTCACGGTGGCGCTGCATTACGTTTTCAACACCCCTGAAGACCGACTGGTCTGGGACGTGGGTCACCAGACTTACCCGCACAAAATCCTCACCGGCCGGCGTAATCGCATGCATTCCTTGCGTCAATTGGACGGTCTTTCAGGCTTTCCGCGGCGTAGCGAAAGCGCGTACGACACCTTTGGCACCGCGCATTCGTCCACCTCCATTTCAGCCGCTTTGGGCATGGCCATGGCCGCCAAGCAAAAGGGCGAGGACCGCCACGCAGTGGCCATCATCGGGGACGGCGCCATGAGCGCCGGCATGGCGTTCGAGGCGCTGAACAACGCCGGTGTTTGCGATTGCAATTTGCTGGTCATTCTGAACGACAACGACATGAGTATCAGCCCGCCGGTGGGCGCGCTGAACCGCTACCTGGCGCAGCTCATGAGCGGGCAGTTCTACGCCGCCGCTAAAAATGTCGGCAAGCAGGTGCTCAAAGGAGCGCCACCGCTTTTTGAGCTGGCCAAGCGCCTGGAGTCGCATGCCAAGAGCATGGTCGTGCCGGCTACTTTGTTTGAGAATTTCGGCTTCAACTACATCGGCCCCATCGATGGTCACGACCTCGAGTCTCTGATCCCCACACTGGAAAATATCCGCCAGCTCAAGGGCCCGCAGTTCCTGCACGTGGTGACCAAAAAAGGTCAGGGCTACAAGCTCGCCGAGGCCGACCCCGTGGCCTACCACGGCCCCGGTAAGTTCGACCCGGCGCTGGGCCTGCAAAAAACCACCCTTCCTGCCAAGACAACCTTCACGCAGGTCTTTGGCCGCTGGCTGTGCGACATGGCTGAGCAGGACCCGCGCCTGGTGGGCATCACGCCGGCCATGCGCGAAGGCTCGGGGATGGTCGAGTTTCACCAGCGTTTTCCCGACCGCTATTACGACGTCGGCATTGCCGAGCAACATGCGGTGACTTTTGCCGCCGGCATGGCCTGTGAAGGCCTCAAGCCGGTGGTGGCGATTTACTCGACCTTTTTGCAGCGCGGCTATGACCAGCTGATTCATGACGTCGCCCTGCAAAATCTGCCCGTGGTGTTTGCGTTGGACCGCGCCGGCCTGGTCGGCGCAGATGGTGCCACGCACGCCGGTGCTTATGACATTGCGTTTTTACGTTGCATCCCCAACATGAGCATCGCCTGCCCGGCCGACGAGAACGAGTGCCGCAAGTTACTGACAACGGCTTTTGCGCAAAACCACCCGGTGGCTGTTCGCTACCCGCGCGGTGCCGGTGCCGGCGTGGCCACCGAGCCGGGGCTCGAAGCGCTGCCTTTTGCCCGGGGTGAAGTGCGCCGTCAGGGTTCCAGCCTGGCCATTCTGGCCTTTGGCACCTTGCTCTACCCGGCCCTGGCAGCCGCTGACAAACTGGGCGCCACCGTGGTCAACATGCGCTGGGCCAAACCGCTGGACACGGCCTTGTTGCTTGAAGTGGCGGCCACACACCAAGCCCTGGTCACGGTAGAAGACGCCTGCCTGATGGGCGGTGCCGGCAGCGCGGTGGGCGAGGCCTTGCTGCAAGCCGGGGTTCACAAGCCCTTGTTGCAGCTGGGGCTGAGAGATGAATTCACCGAGCATGGTGATATCGCTGCACTCATGGCCCTGCAAGGGCTGGATGCAGCTGGCATAGAGGCCTCGGTGATCGCCCGTTTGGCGGCCTACTTGCCTGAGCGGGCCGGCAAAGTTGTTCTGAAGTCGGTCGCATGAAGTCTGATCACAATAAGGGCCAGCCGCAGGCAAACAGCCCGACGGTGATGCCCGATGTGCAGGGCCGGGCTGATCTGCGCGACATGCCTATCCAGCGTGTGGGTATCAAGTCGCTGCGTTACCCGCTGAGCGTGATGGTCGCCGGCAAACTGCAAGCCACGGTGGGCCACTGGACGCTGGATGTCGCACTCAGCGCCCAGAAAAAGGGCGCCCACATGTCGCGCCTGATCGCCTGGCTCGAATCCCTGGAAGTCAGGGGTGTGCCCCTGACCGCAGACTTGTTAAGTGCCGAAATCAAAGCCATGTTGACGCTTTTAGAGGCCGAGGCCGGTCGCATCGAGGTGAGCTTTCCGTTTTTTGTGCGCAAAGCCGCGCCGGTGTCGGGCTTGCAAAGCCTGATGGAGTACGACGGCCAATGGATCGCCGAGCACCGTGACGGCCAGACCCGCCTGAGTTTGCAAGCTGTGGTCCCGGTGAAGTCGCTGTGCCCATGCTCCAAAGAGGTCTCAGACAATGGCGCGCACAACCAACGCTCATTCATCAGCATGCGAGTTGAATTGCGTGACCCGGCTTCGCCCATGGACTTGAGCGAGCTGGTGCGCGTGGCCGAAAACAATGCCTCCAGCGAACTCTGGGGCCTGCTCAAACGGACTGACGAAAAATGGGTCACAGAGCATGCGTATGCCAACCCCAAATTTGTAGAAGACCTGATTCGCGACGTGGCCGTGGCACTCGAAGCCGATCCCCGCATTGGCAGCTACCGGGTCGAGGTGGTCAACCACGAATCGATTCATGCGCATGACGCCTACGCCCTGATTGAGCGTCAGCGCTAGGCTGCAAAGGCCAAGTTGGTTGATTTGCAGACCCTTTTTTCAGGGGTAAACACCGGTTTTTTCACGGGTAAGCACCAATACCTTTGGCTGTC
>CAMBWM010000053.1 GCA_945871335.1 Polaromonas sp. YR568
AACCTTTATTCAGGAGCTCCTTTTGAAATCTACTTACAGCACTTCTTTCGCCATGGCCGCCGCTGTTTTGGCCTTGTCTGCCAGCGCTTTTGCTGCTGACGCCCCTAAAGGCTCCACAGGCAAAGCCGTCGCCGCCAACGACACCGTGCACTGCTACAACGTTCACGACTGCAAAGGCAATAGCGACTGTAAAACCGCTGAGCACAGCTGTAAAGGCCAAAACGTTTGTAAAGGCCATGGGTTCAAAGCCGTCAGCGCGGGCAAATGCCTGTCGTCCAAAGGCACCATCGCCGACCTGTGAAGACTGCGTCTTCTCTTTGTGCAGCAAGTCCGGGCTTTGGCCTGGGTTTGCGCACACAGCATTACCCTGACTTCCAGCGCCAGCGTCATCCCCTGGATTGGCTGGAAGTCATCACCGACAATTTTTTGGTCGAAGGCGGGCGTCCCCTCAAGATGCTGGACTTGATCCGCCGCGACTACCCTGTGGCCATGCATGGCGTGGCCATGTCACTCGGCAGTGCTGATGGCCTGAACCTGGCTTACCTTCACAAAGTCAAACAACTTGCCCAGCGCATAGAGCCTTTATGGGTGTCCGACCATTTGTGCTGGAGCGGCGTCGGCGATACCGTGTTGCACGACCTGAACCCTATGCCGTACACCGAAGAGGCGGCACGCCGCTTGATCGAGCACATATCGCAAGTGCAGGATGTGTTGCAACGCCGCTTGGTGGTCGAAAACGTGTCCAGCTATGTCAGCTTTGCCCACAGCGCTACCAGCGAGTGGGAGTTTTTGTGCCATGTGGCGCAAGAAGCAGACTGTTTGCTGCTGGTGGACATCAACAATATTTATGTGTCGTCGGTCAACCATGGCTTTGATCCGGAGGCGTATCTCAATGCCCTTCCAGCACACCGTGTGCAGCAAATACATTTGGCAGGACACAGCCGCAACGCCACGCACATCATCGACACCCATGATCACCCGGTTTGCGACGAGGTTTGGCATTTGTACGCCGCCGCTTGCAGACGCTTTGGCGTGGTGGCCACCATGATCGAGCGTGACGACCACATTCCTCCCCTGCACGAGTTACTGGCCGAGTTGGACATGGCCCGGGCGATTGCTCAAACCCATGTCAGTCCTGTTGCCGGTTCAGTTGTCAGCGTAGTTGCCGATGCTGTCATTTCGAGCGAGCCGCGGCCATCCTACGGGGTCGTGCAACCCAGCCCAGACTTGCTATTCCTGCAAACCAACTGGACGACTTGTGTGCTGCAAGATCCCCAACCCGAAGACGCGCCCATGCGCTTGTCCCTGGCTGAGAGCGTGACCGACACGCCTGCGCTGCGGTTTGGTATTTATCACCGCGCTTACCGACTGCGCTTATGCGAGGTTTTACGGGACAGCTTCGCCAAAACCTCTGCCTACATGGGCAGCGATTTGTTCGACGGGCATACCAGTGTGTTTGTGATGCAGCAGCCTCCCACTGAGCGCAACCTGGGTCACTATGGCGCTGCCTTGCCGGGTTTTTTTCAGCAGATCTACCCTGATAACCCCGAGCTGTACGAGTTGGCGCAACTCGATTGGGATTTGCGCAGCCGCTTTGATGGTCTCGACGCGCCAGCTTTAACCGTCGAGGCTCTGGTAACCAATACCCACGGTGAGATCCCTTGCCTGAGCATGACATCACCCCTGCACCACAGTGTGGTGCTGCGCAACAGTCGCACCAATGCACTCAAACTTTGGCGCGCCATCGACGACGATGCCGAGGTGCCTGAAGTGCAGCAACAGGAGGCCGGCTCAGGCTTGGTAGCCTGGCGCTGGGACTTACAACCAAATTTCATGAGCCTGGACGCGGCTCAATACTCATTTATGCAAGCACTGGCAGCGGGTGACTCCATCCAAGAAGCGGGCGATCGCTTTGCCGACACCGAGGTTTTACCCTCGCCCGAGGTGCTTGGCGCGTGGTTACAAAGCTGGTTGACTCAAGGCTTGTTAAGGGCTTAGTAAATGGCCTCACAATTTTGACCCACACCTCCATGTCATTGATCATTTCTGAATCTCGTTTTTCCGTACTCATGCAACGCTTTTGGTCCCTTCCGCGTGCTTGGATGCGATCCAATGGTCTAGCGACAACTTACCCGGGCCCTGCATCATCAGCAGCAGCAAGACACTGGCCCACACGCCATGCGTTGGGTAGGCGCCGGGGTAGACCAGCAACTGAATCACCGCCGTCATGCCCAAGAGCGCCAGCGCTGAAAAGCGGGTCGCCAAACCTAGCAAGATCAACAGCGGAAAAGCATGTTCGCCAAACGCCGCCAAGATCGCACCTAACGCGGGCGGCAGCAAGGGCAGTTTGTATTCGGTTTCAAACAAATCAATGACCCCATCGGCCAAGCGCGGCCAGCCGAGTTGAAAGTCGCCCGTCACAAAATTCATAACAAAACCTTGCACCTTGGTCTGGCCCGATTGCCAAAACACGCCTGCGATCGAAAATCGCGCCAACAGAGCCAGGCCGCTGTAGGGGAGCGCCTGCATCTGCTTGACCACAGGCGCGAGCCAGTGTTGGTAATGGGCAAGCGCCGTCTTGGACTGGGAGTTGGGGGTGTCCATGTCATATCTCCAAATGTGGGTTGTCGTTTAAGTGGGTGATCAATTGGTGTTGGACCAGCAGGCTCAAGGTTTGCTGCATATCGGGGGCTGTCAAATCCAAGTCCCGGGCCCAACTACTGGCCTTCTCAAGAGCCTGGCCTAAAGATTGGCCCGCATACAAATGCTGTAATAAGCACAGGTCGGCCAAGGCCAGCGGCACACATATCACTGCATCGTTTGCGCGAAACACCGCCACACCTTCGGCACTGTCCAGAGTCAGTGCAGCCAGCAAGTCGTCGCGTTGTCCTGTGTCTTGTTGATGGGCTTGCCACAGCGAGACCACGGCCCAGGCGGAACCGATCAAGGTCAAACTGGGCTGCAGCGTAAAACTTAATCGGTGTAAATGCGCTGGTTGAATCAGCGCCGCGTGCAAATGCGTCAGTGCCGAACCAGGTAGGTCTTCGGGTATATCAGCTGCATGGTAGGCCTGTACACGCGCCATCTCTAAGCATGCCAGGTCACTTAAATAAGGCAGAGACAGCACGGGTGGGAAGTGGTGCACAAACTCGGCAAAGCCGTCCCCATAAAAAGCCATGCGCCTGCTGCGCGGCAAATGTTGCTTTGCAAAGGCCAGTGCCATAGCCTTGAAAAAATCATCGCCCACCACACTCTGGGTTACGGGAAAGGTGTCGACCAAGGCCTGCACGCAGGCGCTCAACACATTGTTGCGGTGAACTGCAAAACGCTGTGCCACCTCCGAGCCATTGGCACTGCAGATCCCGCTGGGCAAGGCCCAGACGTCGCGGTGCAAAGCCGCCACCCAACCCTGTTTGGTCAGGTGGTTTGACAAAGCGCATGGATTCATACCTGGCCCAATAAGCCTTGCGCGGCTCGTACCTCTTGCATCAAGGTATGAAATGGCGGCAGGTCTTGGTCACGCTCAATCAAGGTGGGCACAGCACCAAGCCGAGCCAGCACCCATTCATACGCTTGCCAAACCTCAGAGGCAATCGGCGCGTCGTGGCTGTCAATCAACAGCACATCGCCCAGGCTGTCTTGCTCGGTGGCAAAACCTGCCAAGTGAATTTGCCCCACCGCATGCAGGGGGAGCGCTTGCAAATAACGGTGCAAGTCGCGCTGGTGGTTGGTGCAAGATACCACCGCGTTGCTGATATCGAGCAGCAGACCGCAGCCAGTTTGGCGCACCAATTCATTTAAAAAATCGGCCTCGGCGTGTTCGCTGGCTTCAAAGGCGATGTAGGTAGCGGGGTTTTCAAGTAGCAAACGTATTCCTAAGGCCTCTTGCGCTTGGTCCACATGGGCACAGACACGGGCCAAGGTGTCGTCGTTGTAGGCTAGTGGCAGCAGGTCGGGCAGGTAATGTCCTTCATGGGTGGACCAAGCCAGATGCTCAGAGAACTGCGCGGACTGGTAGCGGTCTATGAGCTGGCGCAAATCGGCCAGGTGCTGAAGATCTAAGTCTTGGCTGCCGCCTAACGACAAACTCACGCCGTGCAAAGACAGTGCCATTTTGTTGCGTACCGCGCTCAAGTGACGGTGAAACGGACCGCCATCGACCAGGTAGTTCTCCGCATGCACTTCGACAAAGTCAAGACTGCCTGGGGCGGCACTCAAAACCGCATCGAGGTAGACGGTTTTGAGCCCAATGCCAACACCACAAGGCAGCGCCACGGGCCTCAGGACTTTTTAGTAGTGAACTCTTTCAACTGGCCAAAGCCCGTGGATGAGCTTGGCGAGGCGGTTTTCACGCAAGTGCCGGACGGTACGAGTTTCCAGGCGTTGGCTTGGTGATCGGTTTTAGAAGAACCTGCACAAGTGGTGCCAGCACCTGCCGCGCAGTCGTTTTGAGCTTTGAGCGCTACGCCAAAGCATTTTTCGGTTTTGGCGGCTTGGGCATGGGCGCCCATAGTGGCCAGGCTCAAAGCAGCACCCAGGGCCAGCGCCAAGGTGGCTTGTGTTGCGGTGTTGGAAGTGATTTGCATGAGGATCTCCTTGAAAGGGTTGTTTAGAACGTCAATCTGCGTTCGTACCCTAGCAATTCGACACAGCCAGTCAAAAGGTTTCATGGGCCGCGTGAAAAACTTCAAACTTAATAAAACATGAAAACCCCGCCGAAGCGGGCTTCCCTGTTCACCCCGAAACGAAACTCAGCGTTTTTAAGCCGAATCACCGTGGGAGCTTATGTCGAGTTTTCAATGGACTCCAAGCCCGAAGGCGTCCTGATAAATTCCAAATTGGTAACAATTCGGGCTTTTTTTGTCTGGCGGCTCGGCAAGAGTCATGGGACATGTAAAAATTGTAGGAGGGCCTTAGGCTATGTCTTGCCGAAATTAGCGGACTTTATCCATCACTTTGGTAAAAAGGCAGGGCAGGTCAAACCCCTATCTGTATCCTTCTATGGGTAGCTTCGATTTGCCGTGTAATACAAGACTGGTGCGGTGTTTGATGGCATGCTTAATCTTTTTCAGGAGTATTTATGAACAAGTCCTTGGCTTCTTTTTTGTCTTTATTGACCTTGTCATGTGCCGTGACCACTGCGAGCGCTCAAACCCGAACCTTGGTTTTGTCCACTTACGGGTTGAATAATGACATTTTCAAAAAGTTGGTCTATGACCCGTTTTCGGTCAAATGTGGCTGCAAGGTGGTTTTAGAAACGGGCAATGCTGCCGACCGCATCGCCAAGCTCGAAGCGCGCCGCAACAACCCCAACGTGGACCTTGTTCAAGTGACCGATTTCTTGGCGTTGGAAGCCTCTGCCAAAGGCTTGTTACAGACCATTGATTACAAAAAAATCAAGAACATTGATCAAGTCTATGATTTTGGAAAAGACCCCCTGCGCAATCAAGAGGCCGTGTCGTATACGCTTTATTCCGTTGGCTTGGTGGTGCGCACAGACAAACCTACCGACAGCATCACCAGTTGGAAAGACTTGGCGCGGCCCGACCTCAAAGGCCATGTGATGTTGGCCAATATCACCGGCAACCAAGGCTTGGCGCAAGTGTTCATGATGGACAAGGCGTGGGGCGGTTTAAATACCGACATGAGTCTGGGCATCAGCAAAATTGGGGAAATGAAGCCCAATGTGGTGACCTACTACGCACAAACTGCACAGATGACCGCTCTGTTTGCACAAGATGAGGCTTGGGTGGCGCCTGTGGGTCGTTTTGGGTGGCTCAATCTCAAGAAAACAGGCAAGCCTTTGCGTTGGTTGGTCCCCAAGGAAGGGCAAGTGGGCATGATGAACACCATGTCCATCGTCAAAGGCAGCAAAAATATCGATCTGGCGCATGAGTTGATCGATTTCTGGTTGAGCAAAGACGTTCAAACGGCATTGGCCAATGAAATGGCCGACTCGCCCATCAATCGCAATGTCAAGCCCAAGCCTGAGGTTCAAGAGGCGTTGACTTGGGGTAAGTCTCAAATCGATACCCTGGTCTTCATGAAGCCCGACATGGTGCTGCGTGAGCGTGCCGGTTGGGTTACACAATGGAACCGGATGGTGGCCAAGTGATTTTCCTCTTCAGTCGAGGGACTTGACCGTCCGGTCGTCTTAGCCCTGACATGTTGCCTGCGCGATTAGCCTGGTGGCTGTTAACTCCTGCCTTGGTGTTTGTGGGGGTCTTCTTCACCGTTCCTGTATTGATACTGCTGTCCGGTGCGTTCGATTCGAATGGCACGGTTGGTTTGGCGCCGTTTTTCGAATTTTTTGCCGAACCCCTGCATCAACAGGTTTATTGGCGCACGCTCCGCCTGGCCGGTCTGGCGACTCTGGTGAGTGCTGTCGTGTGCTACCCCGCCGCCATGGCCATGATCAAGGTGCCGCCGCCTTGGCGGGGCGTACTCACCGGCCTGGTGATCTTGCCGTTGATGGTGTCCCCGATTGCCCGCACCTACGCCTGGATTGTTTTATTGGGTCGCAATGGAATGATCAATGCCGGTTTGGTTCAGGCGGGTGTCATTCCTGAGCCTATGACCTTGCTGTTCACGGAAGGGGCCGTTTTTGTGGGCTTGTTGCAATTGATGATGCCCTTGATGCTCATCTCGCTGGTGTCGGCCCTTGAAAATATGCCCCCGGATGTCGTGCCCGCTGCCCGATCGCTGGGTGCCAACCGGTGGCAAACATTTTTCCGGGTGGTGTTGCCACTCACCCAAGAGGGTTTGATCATTGGCGGTACTTTGGTGTTCACAGGGTGTGTAACGGCCTACATCACGCCAGCCCTGCTGGGCGGGCCCAAGGTTTTGATGCTCGAAACACTCCTTTATAAAAAGGTCAATATGTCGTCCGATACCCATGCCGCCAGCGTGATCGCGGTCCTACTGCTGGTCACCACCTTGGCGGTGAATCAATTGCTCAAGCGGGTGGCGCGATGAATAAAATTTCTTATGCCGCCTTGTGGGTGCTGGTGCTGGTTTTGTTTTTCCTGGTGGGCCCTTTTTTGGTGGTGTTTGTGGCTGGCTTCAGTGATGGTGAGACTTTGTTGTTTCCTCCTAAGACATATTCAATGCGCTGGGTCTGGCATGTGTTCGAGGTGGAGTCTTTTCAGAGAAGTTTTGTCACCAGCATGTGGGTCGGTGTGATCAGCACGCTGGTCGCCTTGTTGTTGGGCGTGCCTGTGGCGTATGCCTTGTCACGAGCGAGCTTGAAGGGGCAAGAATGGGTGAAGACATGGCTCACCTTGCCGGTGGTGGTGCCCGGCATCATTGTGGGCCTGGCCTTGCTTAATCACATGGTGCTCGTATTTAACTTGCCCGTGATTTCCAGTTTGATTGTCGGCCATGCCTGCCTGTTGGTGCCGTACACGGTGCGCGTGGTGTCTTCCAGTCTGGCCAACCTCCGGCATGACATTGAGGACGCAGCAGTGACCCTTGGCGCGACGCGCTGGCAGGCTTTCTTCAAAGTGGTGTTGCCCAACATTCGCGCTGGAGTGGCTGCCGCATTTGTGCTGGCTTTCATCACCTCATTCAATCAGGTGCCTGTCTCATTGTTCTTGACCGGTCCGGGCGTGAGCACCCTTCCCATCGAGATGATGGCCTACATGGAAACCAGTTACGACCCCTCTATTGCCGCTTTGTCGACGGTGTTGGTGGTCTTCACCATGGTGTTGGTGGGTTTGACCGAAAAATTACTGGGCATCAGTAAATACGTATGAAAGCGATGGCATGAGTCACTTGAAAATGGTCGATGTGAGCTTGTCCTATGGCAAGGGTGCCGGGCTGTCTGTCGATCGTTTGAACTTGTCGGTCGAAAAGGGTGAATTAGTGTCACTGTTGGGCCCCTCGGGCTGCGGCAAGACCACCACCATGCGGGCCATTGCCGGTTTGCTGTCGCCGCAGTCCGGCCGAATTTTTTTACAAGGCCAGGAAATCACTCACCAACCGGCGCATCAGCGTGACATCGGTTTGGTTTTTCAGTCTTATGCCTTGTTTCCTCATTTGACGGCCTTTGAAAATGTGGCGTTTGGATTGCGTCTGCGAAAAGTGGCAGAGCCCCATTTGTCTGACCGTGTCAAAGAAGCGTTGGCCTCGGTGGGTCTGAGTGATTTGTCCCACCGTCTGCCGGCTAATTTGTCGGGTGGACAGCAACAAAGGGTTGCGTTGGCGCGTGCCATAGTGTTGCGCCCGCGGTTGTTGTTGCTTGATGAACCTTTGTCCAATTTGGATGCGAAATTGAGGGTTGAGATGCGTGCAGAGTTGCGCCGCTTGCAACGGCAAATCGGCATCACCATGATCTATGTCACCCACGATCAGGACGAAGCACTCAGCTTGTCTGATCGCATCGTCATCATGCGCGGTGGAAAGATTGAGCAATTGGGCACACCGCCTGATATTTATCAACATCCCGCGACCGCCTTTGTGGCGAGCTTCATGGGCTATGACAACTTGTTTGATATTTCTGTGAAACTGCCTTTTGCCTGGCCCGTGGGTGCCAGCCATGTGGCCTGGCGACCTGAGTCTGTGGCCATCGTTCCGGCGGCCAGTTGCCAGTTGCAGGGGAGGGTGATCGCGCGTAACTATTTGGGGCAACATTTGGAGTACCTGGTGGACACGCCGCTGGGGTGGGTCAAGGGGCACGGGCGGGCCGATGCGCAGACCTGGTCTGAAGGCGATAACGTGGGTGTGGATTTGCGGCTTGAACAGGCGGCAGTGGTTCAAGATGCAGTCACCGAACACAAGCAGAGTGCGCTGTCGTGAAACTTTGGCTTGACACCGACCCCGGTTTTGATGACTGGATGGCCTGGGCATTGATCGAGTCCATGCCCGAGCTGCAATTGCTGGGGGTGAGTGTGGTTGCGGGCAATGCCCCGTTGCGCCAAACCCTGTCCAATGCTTTGCGTATCAAGGCTTTGCATGGGTGGACCACGCCGGTGCATGCCGGTAGCGAGCGGCCATTGGGTCAAGCCCAAGTGACCGCTCAGGACGTGCTTGGCGAGCAAGCCATGGCCACAGTCGAGCGTCCCTTGCCCGCAGCCAGTGCCGAACTCGCCTCTACCGACGCGGTGCAGGCTTTGTCTGAGGCCCTGCGCTCGAATCCCGGTGAGATCACCGTGGTGGCCATCGGCCCACTCACGCACCTGGCCCAGTTGTTGGCGCAGTCGCCTGCGGCCGCGAAACAGATTCGGCAGCTGGTCATCATGGGCGGCTCTACCGATCGGGGCAATGCCACACCGGCGGCCGAGTTCAATTTTCTGGCCGACCCGCACGCGGCTTCCCAAGTGTTTGAATCCGGCGTGGACATCCGCATGTTTGGTTTGAATGTTTGCCGCCAGGTGCTCGTGGGCCACGAGCATGTGGCGCGTCTGCGGGCCATAGCGAGCCCCCAAGCGCATATTTTTGCTGATCATTTGACGGCCTATGTCAACATCGCCGCTCGCCGCCACGCCGCGCACATGTCGGTTTACGATCCCACTCCTATTGCCTGGCTGGCTCACCCGCAGTGGTTCACACTCCAGCCGGCACGGGTGGACATTGAGTTGCAGGGCCGTTGGACCACCGGCATGTCGGTGTGTGAACTGCGGGTGCCCGACAAAGCCCTTCCCAACGCCCAGGTCGCCATGACGGCTCAAGGGCCAGAGATCATGGCGTGGATGATGCGACAACTCGAACAGGTACTGAAATGACTCCATTGACATCTCAGTTGCAGGAGGCGGACTCAACTATCCAAGATTTCTTGCACGGTTTGCCCAAAGTGGAATTGCATTGCCATTTGCTGGGCACGGTGCAGCAAAATACGTTGCTGGAGTGGGCGCGGCGAGAAAAGAGCCAGCTGTCGCAGGCCGATATTGAGGCTTTTTATGTGCGTGGTGAAAAGCCTGTGGGCGTGCTGCGGGTACTGCGCGCCCTAGAGCAAGAGTTGCTCAAAACCCCGGCGGACTTGTATCGGTTGACCATCGAGTATCTACAAGCGGCCGCAGCGCATCAAGTGCGGTATGCCGAGTTTTTTTGGAATCCGACGGGCTGCGCCCGCGATGCGCACATCGCCTATGGCCCCGCGGTCGACGCGATGTCTCAGGCCATCGTGGACGCGCAGCGCCAATGGGGGATCGAAGGTCGCATCATCCCCTCTATTGACCGGGAGGCCTCTCCAGAAGCGGCCTTGGAGATGGTGGGTTGGATGAAAGCGCATCGGCATGACTGTGTGGTGGGCATGGGGATTGACTACAACGAAGTGGCGCACCCCCCCGAGTGGTGTGAGGCTTATTATGCCCAGGCGCGTCAAGCCGGTTTCAAAACCACCGCCCATGCCGGCGAGTTCGGGACGCCGTGGACCCATGTGCAAACGGCCGTTGAGGTGCTCAAGGTCGATCGGGTGGATCACGGGTATACCTTGATCGAGCGTCCGGAGCTGGCTCGCCGCTATGCGGAGCAGGGCTTGATTTTCACCGTTGTGCCAAGCAATACTTACTATTTACGCACCTTGCCTCGTGACCGTTGGGCCTTGGAGCATCCCATCCGACAAATGCCCGCTCTGGGTTTTCGAATCCATCCCAATACCGATGACCCCACTTTGCATCTGGTCAACCCCACTTTGACATGGTGGATGATGGTGCGTGACTTCGGTTTTCAATTGGATGATCTGCGCCAGTTCATGCTCAACGGGATTGATGGCGCCTGGGTCGATGCCTCGGTACAAAGCCAATGGCGACAAAGCTTCAGCAATTATTTTGACAAACATCGCCCGGATGTGCCGATCCAGAAGCCGTGATCGGATATCGTAAAATTTTGCCGCATTCCGGATTCAAATCAATCGCACAAAAATTTAAGTAAGCAAAATGAGCGCCAAATTTAAATTTGTTGTTTTCATAACCGCTCTATTTTTTTTGAGAGCGGCTTTTTCGGCCCCTGAATTCTCGAAAGGGCCGGGGCTTTTGTTTTTGGTTGGATCATCCGCTAAATTCTCAGATTCCAATAAGTGGGTTCAGGTCAGCAAGCACCAAGAAAAAAATAATAAGCTCATGATTTACGCGCATGGGGGGTCGGGGTTAACTGAGTCTGACAAGCGAAGAGTTTCATTATTCAAGCAATGGGGATTCGATACCGTTTCTTTCGATGCATTCGCTATGAATGATCTTGATGGCACATGGGTCAATAGAAATTTAACAGATCGGGCCAAACAAGACTTGATATTGAATGTGATGACTGGCGCCATTGAATTTACACTCAATCAAAATACGTACACCGATATCGTCTTATATGGCCAATCTAATGGCGCCAAAGTGGTGATCAACGTTATCAAAAGACATGAACCTAATCCTCGGATAAGGCTTATTTTGTCTGAGGCACCGCCCCCAAGTGGAAACCCCTTGCCCTTCGACATTCAAACAACTACCTATCTTTTTTTTGGTGAAAAAGACAATTGGGGCGGCATGAGTGAGGAAGACCTCATGTGGACAAGGAAAGCGCCTTTCTTGCACCAACCTTCAATCAAAGAGTGGGTTGCGCAGCAATCAGAAAAGGGGCGCCCCGTCAAGGCAACGCTTTACCCCAATTCTGGCCATAGCTTTCATTGGGGAAAGTTAACGCCCCTCGCTCGGAATATGGCTGG
>CAMBWM010000054.1 GCA_945871335.1 Polaromonas sp. YR568
TCGATCTGGATCTTGGCACCCAGACGCACCATCTCGTTGACGTGCATGAAGCGATTTTCAAAAATGGTTTCGGTCACCTTGCTGGTGCCGTGCGAGATGGCGTTCAGCGCCATGAACTGCGCTTGCATGTCAGTGGGAAAGCCCGGGTATTCGGTAGTGCGAAAGGACTGCGCCTTCAGCCGGCCCTTGGAGGTAATGCGGATGAAGCCCTCGCCCGCCGTGACCGTGGCGCCGGCTTCGCGGAGTTTTTCGATGACCACTTCCAGATGGTCGGCGCGGCCGTAGCGCAGCACAACGTCACCGCCGGCAGCGGCGACGGCGCACAAGAACGTACCCGTCTCGATGCGGTCGGCCACCACCTGGTGGCTGGCGCCATGCAGTCGCTCCACGCCCTGGATGCGGATGCGCCGCGTGCCCTGGCCTTCGATGCGCGCACCCATCTTGATGAGCATTTCGGCCAAGTCACCGATCTCGGGCTCCTGCGCTGCGTTTTCCAACACGGTTTCGCCCTCGGCCAGCGCTGCCGCCATCATGAAGTTTTCAGTGCCCGTCACGGTCACCATGTCGGTGGTGAGGTGGCAGCCTTGCAAGCGCTTCAGGCCCGGCGCCAAGCGCGCCACCATGTAGCCATGCTCCACGGTAATCTCAGCGCCCATGGCCTGCAAGCCCTTGATGTGCTGGTCCACCGGCCGCGAGCCAATGGCGCAACCGCCCGGCAGCGAGACCGTGGCACGGCCAAAGCGTGCCAACAGCGGGCCCAGTGCCAACACCGAAGCACGCATGGTTTTCACCAGCTCGTAGGGGGCCTCGGGCTTGTTCAGGGCACCGGCGTCGATACGCACAGTGCCGGAGTCGCTCTGGCCGGCTTCGCCCTGCACGGCGCTCACGCCCATGTTGCGAATCAGCTTGAGCATGGTCGAGACGTCTTGCAGCCGCGGCACATTGGTCAGCGTGACCGGCTGGTCGCTGAGCAGCGCAGCGCACAGCTCGGGCAAGGCGGCGTTTTTGGCACCTGAAATATCAACGATGCCGGCGAGCGACTGACCGCCCATGATGCGTAACTTGTCCATGGCTTGGGCTATTCAGTCTTGGCTTGTTGGCTGGCCCATTCGGCGGGCGAGAAGGTTTTCATCGACAAAGCGTGAACTTCATTGCTTTGCAAGCGCCCGCCCAGCGTGGCATAAACCCGCTGGTGGCGCTGGATGAGCCGCTGGCCTTCGAAAGCACTGGACACAATGGTGGCGTACCAATGCTGGCCGTCGCCGGAAAGCTCAATGTGCTGGCAGTCAAGACCGGCGCTGATGATGGCTTGGAGTTCTTCGCTTGTCATGGGTTTTATGGGGTGTTCAATAAAAGCCAGCTTAGTGGCGGATTTTGTAGCCGATTTTCAGCAGATGCACTGCCACCGCGCTAGTGCCCAGCAGCGCCGTGCCGACGATGCTCAGGCTGAGCCAGGGGGAGACATCGCTCACGCCAAAAAACCCGTACCGGAAACCGTCGATCATGTAGAAAAACGGGTTCAAGTGGCTGACCGTTTGCCAGGCCGGCGGCAGCGAATGAATCGAGTAAAAAACGCCACTCAAAAATGTCATCGGCATGATGATGAAGTTCTGAAACACCGCCATCTGGTCAAATTTTTCAGCCCACAAGCCCGCAATCAGCCCGAGTGCGCCCAGCAAAGACGCCGCCAGTACAGCGAACACCACAATCCAAACCGGCGCCACAAAGCCGGGCTGACCAAAAAAAACTGTCACCACAAACACGCCAGCGCCCACGGCCAGACCGCGCACCACAGAAGAGCCCACGTAAGCCACAAACCAGTGCCAATGCGACAGCGGTGTGAGCAGCAAAAATACCAGGTTGCCCATGATCTTGCTCTGGATCAGCGAAGACGAGCTGTTGGCAAACGCGTTTTGCAACACGCTCATCATCACCAGCCCTGGCACCAAAAATGCCGTGTAGCTGACGCTGCCATAAACCTTGACCTGGTCTTGCAACACATGACCAAAAATCAACATGTAGAGCACCGCCGTCAGAATGGGTGCACCCACCGTCTGAAAGCCAACTTTCCAGAATCGCAAAACCTCTTTGTACAAAAGCGCCTGCCAGCCTGTCATTTCAAAACCGCCCTTCATGCCGGCACCTCAGCGGGCAACACAGCACCAGCCACCTTGCCGGACATGACTTCCAGGAAAACGTCTTCCAGGTCGGCCTTGCGTATTTCCACATCCTGCGCCACCAGACCGGCCTGGCGAACCGCCGCCAGATACTGCTCAATCTCGAGGGCGTTGTGCGCGGGAAACTGCACGATGCGCCCGGTCACACGCGCCTGGCTTGCCAGAGCGGCGGGCAGTTCGCTGTCAACTTTAAAACGCAGCACGTTGGACGAGGCACTTTGAAGTAAGTCGGAGGTGGATGCCAAGGCCACCATGCGGCCTTGTTTGAGCATGGCAATGCGGCTGCACAAGGCCTCGGCCTCTTCCAGGTAATGGGTGGTCAGCAGCACCGTGCTGCCCTGCCGGTTAAGTTTGGCGATGAACTGCCAGAGTGTTTGGCGCAGCTCCACATCGACGCCAGCGGTGGGCTCGTCCAGCACAATCACAGGCGGCTTGTGCACCAATGCCTGCGCCACCAGCACACGGCGCTTCATACCGCCAGAGAGCTGTCGCATATTGGCCTGCGCCTTGTCGGCCAGGCCCAGGCTGGCCAGCAGCTCGTCTATCCAGTCGTCATTTTTTTTGATGCCAAAATAGCCGGACTGGATACGCAAGGCCTCGCGCACGGTAAAAAAGGGATCGAAAACCAGCTCTTGAGGCACCACCCCAAGCTGGCGCCGGGTCAATGCATAGTCGGCAACCACATCGCTGCCGTGCACCAGCACCCGACCACTGCTGGCGCGCGACAGACCAGCCAGAATGCTGATCAAACTGGTTTTGCCAGCCCCGTTGGGACCCAGTAAGCCGAAAAATTCACCCTGCTGGATGTCGAAGCTGACATGGTCCAGCGCTTTCACAGCCACGCCGGCTGCACCCCGCGAAGACTGATATGTTTTGGAGACGGATTGAAATGAGATAGCGGGCATGAACCCGCTATTTTAGGGGCTTGGCGCCTGCGCCACCGCTAGGACACTCAAGGGGCGTCTGGAATCAGCTCAGCAATGCCGTAAAGACCGGCCAATTGACGCAAGCGGGGCGGCAGGCCGCGCACATAAAAAGCGCGGCCCAGCGCCTGGGCCTGCCGCCTACAGGCCAGCAGAACAGCCAGCGCGGAAGAGTCAAAACGGCTCAAATTGGTCGCATCGGCGACGACGGGTTCTACGCCAGCGGGTTCGGCCAGCAAAACCATTTGGAAGCTTGAGACCAAAGCCTTGGCTTGGTCATGGTTCAGCACAGCGGGTAGTTTCAACACGGCAGCAGACTTTAGTTTTTCTTTTGGCCGGCACTGGTCATGGCGCCGTTTTTGTTGCGCAGTGCCAGCGTGGCGATCAGCCCATCAATGCCGCGCGCAGAAATTTCTTGCGCGAACTGTGTGCGGTAAGTCTCGACCAGCCAAACGCCGAGCACGTTGAGATCGTAAATTTTCCAGCCGCCAGCCGTTTTTTCCATGCGGTAGTCCAACTGTATGGGGTCGCCACGGCCCAGAACTTCAGTGCGGACAATTACTTCGGTGTCGCCGGCTTGCGCACGCAAAGGCTTGACGTTGATAGTCTGGTCTTGTAATTGGCTCAAGGCGCCTGCATAGGTGCGCACCAAAAGGTTTTTGAACTCGTCCTGCAGCCTTTTTTGCTGCTCAGGCGTAGCCTGGCGCCAGCTGCGGCCGATAGCCGAAGCGGTCATGCGCGAAAAGTTGACCTTGGGCATGATCATACTGTCAACAAAGGTAATGACCTTGCGCACATCGCCGCTTTGCACATCCTTGTCGGCCTTGATGGTGCTGAGCACCTCCATGGACAGGCGGCGGATCAGCTCGTCGGGCGCTTCTTCTGCAGCGCGCGCCAGGGGCAGCGTCAAATTCAAAGTCAGGCCCAAGGCCGTGGCCACAAGCCGGGTCCAGTTTCGGCGGTTCAACAACATCAGAATCTTTCTATCAGTTGGCACGGCCAAGTTCAAGGTTGCGGGGACTTCGACGTGCCTCCGGGCGCGTTTTGGTTGCCAGGCTCAGGCAAATCGAAGCGTTCTTCTGGAGGGCTGTTTGAATCGAAAATATTCAGCCCGATTAAGGATCGACGGCGCTGCAGGTAGGCGTCACGCGTGAAGCTGTATTTGTCCAGTGCGGCACTGTCAATCATGCGGCTGGTACGCAGTAAACCGGCGCGCAAATCCACCACACGCAAAGCCGTCAAGCTGTAACGCACAACCGAATCATCCACCCCGCCAATTAAATTACCACGCCAATTCACAGACAAAGCGGCGGTATCGCGCAATGTCGATGGGCCCATCAGCGGCAGCACCAGATAAGGCCCGGTCGGCACACCCCATCGGCCCAGGGTCTGACCAAAGTCTTCATTGTATTTTTCCAAATTAAAGTCTGTGGCGACATCAAAAAGACCCGCCAAACCGATGGTGGTGTTCACGCCAACCCTGGCAAACATTTCAACCGACTCCTTAGGTTTCAGTTGGAGCACATTGTTGACCAGCGACCAGACGTCCGAAAGGTTGCCAAAAAAGTTACTCACCCCATTACGCAGCAAATCAGGTGTGACGTCTTGGTAAGCGATGGCCACAGGCTTGACGAAGGCCTCGTCAAGACCTTCGTTGAAACCATGGACTTGGCGATTAAATGATTCCCAGGGATCGCGGGGGTTTGTATTGGGCGCAGTCGCACAGCCTTGCAAGACAAGCAACACCAGCCCGGCCAGACTTCCTCGAAACCAAGCGGCAGCAATGGCTTTGCTGAAAAGTGTCATTTGGCAGCCCCGGCAGCCGGCGGCGCGCTGGAGGAAGCTGTGTCCGCGGCCTTGCTGAAAAGAAACTGGCTGATCAAAGTTTCCAGAACCAAAGCCGACTGTGTCTGGGTGATCGTATCGCCGGCGGACAGTGTTTTGTCCAGGGCGCCGGGCTCAATGCCGATGTACTGTTCGCCCAGCAAGCCACTGGTGAGAATTTTTAGCGAGCTGTCTTTGGGGAAAATATAACGACTCTCCATCGCCAGGTTAACGCGTGCCTGGTAGCTTTTGTCGTCAAAGTTGATGCTCTCGACGCGTCCGACCACCACGCCAGCGCTTTTAACAGCCGCGCGCGGTTTGAGCCCGCCGATGTTGTCAAACTTGGCAGTTACCGGGTACGACGTGTCCCCGAATTGGAGGCTCAGCAAATTAGCCGACTTCAGTGCCAGAAAAAGCAAAGCAAGAGCCCCTGTCAACACAAAAAGGCCGACCCAAACATCGTTTCTAGAGCGTGGCATCCATGACTTTCATAAACATAAAGGGGTTGGGCGCGTTAACTTCAGTCAAAGTTTCATTGCAAGCCGCGAACTCTTGCCAAAAAATCTGGACAAATTCTCGCATGAGGCCAGCCCGACGCAAAGGCGGCAGGCTTGAAATGAAAAAATTAAAGTTTTCAAATGCTGAACATCCAGGCAGTCAACAAAAAGTCGAGCCCCAGCACGGCCAGTGAGGCCACCACCACCGTTCGAGTGGTGGCGCGCGACACACCTTCGGGCGTAGGCTGCGCTTCAAATCCCTGGTAGAGCGCCACAAACGTGACCGTCACACCAAACACCACACTTTTAATGACACCGTTCCCAACATCCCGCCAGACATCAACGCCGCCCTGCATTTGGCTCCAAAAAGAGCCAGCATCAATACCGATCATCAACACGCCCACCATCCAACCGCCGGCAATGCCCACGGCACTGAAAACAGCCGCCAGAAAAGGCATTGCGATCACGCCACCCCAAAGTCGTGGCGCCAGAATACGGCGTATCGGGTCTACCGCCATCATCTCCATGGCCGAGAGCTGCTCGCCGGCTTTCATCAGACCAATCTCTGCAGTCAGCGCGGTGCCGGCGCGCCCGGCAAACAGCAAGGCCGTGACGACCGGCCCGAGCTCGCGCACCAGACTCAGCGCGACCAACAAGCCCAGCGCTTCCGAAGAGCCATAGCGCTGCAAGGTGTAGTAGCCCTGCAAACCCAGCACGAAACCGACAAACAGACCCGACACGGCAATGATGGCCAGCGAGTAGTTGCCCAGGAAAAAAATCTGATCCCGCACCAGCCCAAAGCGCACCAAGGTAGACGGCGTCAGCGCAAACAGTTTGACAAACAGGCGCGCAGCAAACCCGAGCTCTGCCAACTTGCTGCGCATGCTAAAACCCAGATCTGCCAGCCATGACAAAAAGTGATCCGGCTTCATGTTGCCCCTCCTTTTTTGGAGGGCGGCTTGCTCTCAGGTAGCCGACCCGGCAAGCCAAAATCGGCCTCTGCGTGCGGCCCTGGGTAATGAAACTCCACAGGGCCTTCGCGCTGGGCATGAACGAACTGATGCACCAGCGGATCGGTGGAGTTCATGACCTCTTGTGGCGTTCCCTGCGCGGCAATACCGCCGTTGGCCAGAATAATCACCTTGTCAGCGATGCGAAAAGTTTCTTCCAGGTCGTGCGAAACCACGATGCTGGTGATACCCAGGGTGTCATTGAGCTGGCGGATCAGCTGCGCGGCAGTGCCCAGGGAGATCGGGTCCAGCCCGGCAAAGGGCTCGTCGTACATGATGAGTTCGGGGTCCAGTACGATGGCCCGCGCCAGCGCCACCCTCCTGGCCATGCCGCCGGAAATCTCTGAAGGCATCAAATCGCGCGCACCCCGCAAACCCACGGCGTCCAGCTTCATCAGCACGATGTCGCGAATCAGCTCAGGGCTCAGATTGGTGTGCTCACGCAGCGGGAAGGCGACGTTGTCAAACACGCTGAGGTCCGTGAACAAGGCGCCGAACTGGAACAGCATGCCCATGCGCCGGCGCGCTGCATACAGCGCCGTCTGCGCCATGGCGCCGACGTCCTGACCGTCTAACAAAACCTTGCCGGTGCTGGCTTTTTGCTGGCCACCGATCAAGCGCAGCACCGTGGTCTTGCCGCCGCCGGAGGCACCCATCAGGGCGGTCACTTTGCCGCGTGGCACGCTCAGGCTGAGGTCTTTCAGAATGAGCCTGTCCCCCTTGGCGCCCGGGTAGGCGAAGGTCACTTGCTTGAATTCGACGAGCGCGTTAGTCAGTTCAGCCATTGAAATTCAAAGCAGGCCAGCTACCGGCCTCAGTCAGGGTAAGGCCCTAATAATAAGGCTTTACCGAGGCAGGTCGCTGGCGCCCATCAGAAACTCATCGACTGCACGAGCCGCCTGGCGGCCTTCGCGAATCGCCCAGACCACCAGGCTCTGACCACGGCGAATGTCCCCGGCCGCAAACACCTTGGGCACATTGGTGGCGTAGCCGCCTGTGAAGTCGGTACTGGCCTTGGCATTGCCGCGGCTGTCGGCATCCACGCCGAAAGCCTTGAGCACGGTGCTGACCGGCGCCACAAAGCCCATGGCCAGCAGCACCAGATCGGCCTTGAGCAGTTGCTCGGAACCGGCAACTTCCTGCATCTTCCCGTCTTTCCATTCGACACGAACGGTTTTCAGGCCAGTGACTTTGCCTTTGTCACCGATGAACGCTTGGGTCGAGATGGCGAACTCGCGCTCGCAACCTTCTTCATGCGAAGACGATGTGCGCAGCTTGATCGGCCAGTAAGGCCAGGTCATCGGGCGGTTTTCTTCTAGGGGTGGCTCGGGCATCAGTTCGAACTGCGTCACGCTGGCCGCGCCGTGGCGGTTGCTGGTGCCCACGCAGTCGCTGCCGGTGTCGCCGCCGCCGATGACGATGACATGCTTGCCCTCAGCGCGTAACTGGTCCTTGAACTTGTCACCGGCGTTGACTTTGTTTTGCTGGGGTAAAAACTCCATCGCGAAATGAATACCTGCCAGTTCACGACCTGGCACGGGCAGGTCACGCGACTGCTCGGAGCCGCCGGTCAGCACCACCGCGTCAAAGTCTTTTTGCAACTGCGCCGCAGAGATGGTTTCCTTGGCCCAATTGGTAACCTTGCTGTCTTTGGGCATCTCGCCGATCAACACACCACAGCGAAAGTTCACACCTTCGGCCGTCATCTGCTCGACACGGCGGTCGATGTGGATTTTTTCCATCTTGAAGTCGGGGATGCCGTAACGCAGCAGGCCGCCCACGCGGTCGTTCTTCTCAAACAACGTCACGTCGTGGCCCACGCGCGCGAGCTGCTGCGCGGCTGCCATACCTGCGGGGCCGGAGCCGACCACCGCCACTTTTTTACCGGTCTTGTGCGTCGGCAGCTGCGGCGTGACCCAGCCTTCGGCCCAAGCGCGGTCAATGATGGCGTGCTCAATTGATTTGATGCCGACCGCGTCGTCGTTAACGTTCAGCGTGCAGGCCGCCTCGCATGGGGCCGGACAGATGCGGCCGGTGAACTCTGGGAAGTTATTGGTGCTGTGCAGCGTCCGGATGGCATTTTCCCAGTCCTTGCGAAACACCATTTCATTGAAGTCAGGAATGATGTTGTTGACCGGGCAGCCACTGTTGCAAAAGGGCGTGCCGCAGTCCATGCAGCGCGCCGCTTGCTGCGTGGCTTGTTTGTCGTCAAGACCAATGACAAATTCTTTGTAATTTTTCAAGCGCTCTGGCACGGGCTTGTAGCCCTCTTCAAGCCGCTCGAATTCCATGAAACCGGTGATTTTCCCCATGATGTCTGTCCTCAGATACTTTGTGTAGGTTCGTGCGCTAATCAGGCCGTGACGGCGCCGGGCTTGCCTGCCAACTGGGCACGTGTTGTTTCACTTGCAGCCAGCAACTGGCGCTCTTTGCGCTCACTCAGGGCACGCTTGTATTCGCTCGGAAACACTTTGACGAATTTATGCCGGGCCTCGTTCCAGTTGTCCAGCAGTTCGCGCGCGCGCTTGCTGCCGGTCCAGCGGTTGTGGTCTTGCAAGAGCCGCTTGAGCTGGTCTTCGTCGGTCTCGTCTGCGTGCCAGCCGGACTTGTCATTGAGCGTCTGTTCGGCCGCGCTCAGCACCTTGTCCAGCGTGACCATGGATGTGTTGCAACGTGTGGCGAACTGGCCGTCTTCGTCATACACATATGCCACACCGCCGCTCATGCCGGCGGCAAAGTTGCGACCGGTCTTGCCCAGCACGGCGACGGTGCCGCCCGTCATGTATTCGCAGCCGTGGTCGCCTGTGCCTTCGACAACGGCAGTGGCCCCCGACAGGCGCACCGCAAAACGCTCGCCAGCCACGCCGCTAAAGAAGGCCTCGCCGGTGGTCGCGCCGTACAGCACTGTGTTGCCAACGATGGTGTTTTTCACCGCGTCGCCGCGGAAGTCGATGCTGGGACGCACCACGATACGGCCGCCGGACAAGCCCTTGCCGGTGTAGTCATTGGCGTCACCGATCAAGTACATGGTGATGCCCTTGGCGAGGAACGCGCCAAAAGACTGCCCCCCCGTGCCTTCGAGCTGGATGCGCAGCGTGTCGTCCGGCAGACCTTGCGGATGGCGGCGCGTCAGCTCACCCGAGAGCATGGCGCCCACGGTACGGTTGACGTTGCGCGCGACCTCGATGAACTGGACCTTTTCGCCTTTTTCCAGCGCCAGCTTGGATTTTTCGATCAAGCGCACGTCGAGCGCTTTTTCCAAGCCATGTTCTTGCTCGGCCACATGCAGTCGCGGCACGTCGGCGGGCACGTTCGGCTGGTAGAACAGGCGGCTGAAATCCAGACCGCCGGCCTTCCAATGCGCAATGCCTTTTTGCGTGTCGAGCAGGTCCGCGCGGCCTATCAAATCGTCGAACTTACGGATGCCGAGTTGCGCCATCAACTGGCGGGCCTCTTCAGCCACAAAGAAGAAGTAGTTGACGACATGCTCGGGCTTGCCGCTGAACTTACGGCGCAACACCGGGTCTTGCGTGGCAACGCCGACCGGGCAGGTGTTGAGGTGGCACTTGCGCATCATGATGCAGCCCTCGACGACCAACGGTGCGGTGGCAAAGCCGAATTCATCGGCACCCAGCAAGGCGCCAATCACCACGTCACGTCCGGTTTTCATCTGGCCGTCAGCCTGCACACGAATACGCCCGCGCAGGCGGTTGAGCACCAGCGTCTGCTGGGTTTCGGCCAGACCGATTTCCCAGGGTGATCCAGCGTGCTTGATCGAGGACCAGGGCGAAGCGCCCGTGCCGCCGTCATGGCCGGCAATCACCACGTGGTCGGACTTGGCCTTGGCCACGCCGGCAGCGATGGTGCCGACGCCGACTTCAGACACCAGCTTGACGCTGATGCTGGCGCGCGGGTTAACGTTTTTCAGGTCATGGATGAGCTGCGCCAAATCTTCAATGGAATAAATGTCGTGGTGGGGCGGCGGCGAGATCAAACCGACACCCGGCACCGAGTAGCGCAGCGCGCCGATGTACTCGCTGACCTTGCCGCCGGGCAGCTGTCCGCCCTCGCCCGGCTTGGCGCCTTGCGCCATCTTGATCTGAATTTGGTCAGCCGACACTAAGTATTCGGCGGTGACACCAAAACGGCCAGAGGCGACCTGCTTGATCTTCGAGCGGAGTGAGTCACCGTCTTGCAGCGGCAAATCAACCTCGACCTGCTTGTGACCGATGACAGACTTGAGAGACTCACCTTGTTTGATTGGGATGCCTTTGAGTTCCTGGCGGTAGCGGTTCGGGTCTTCACCGCCCTCGCCAGTGTTGCTCTTGCCGCCGATGCGGTTCATGGCTACGGCCAGCGTGGCATGGGCCTCGGTGGAGATCGAGCCCAGCGACATGGCACCGGTGGCAAAGCGCTTGACGATCTCCTTGGCCGACTCGACCTCGTCGATTGGGATGGCTTTGGACGGGTCGATCTTGAACTCGAACAAGCCGCGCAGCGTCATGTGGCGGCGGTTTTGGTCGTTGATCAACTGAGCGTATTCCTTGTAGGTGCTCCAGTTGTTGGCGCGCGTAGCGTGCTGTAGTTTGGCTATCGCGTCGGGCGACCACATGTGCTCTTCACCGCGTGAGCGCCAGGCGTATTCACCGCCGGCGTCCAGCATGGTGGCAAGCACCGGGTCGTTGCCGAATGCGGCGCGGTGCATGCGCAAGGCTTCTTCAGCGATCTCGAACACGCCCATGCCCTGCACCTGGCTGGCCGTGCCGGTGAAGTACTTGGCTATGGTGGCGCGGTTCAGGCCGATGGCTTCAAACAGCTGGGCACCGCAGTAGCTCATGTAGGTGCTCACGCCCATTTTGGACATGATCTTGGACAGACCCTTGCCAATGGCTTTGGTGTAGTTGTAGACGGCTTTTTCAGGGCTCAAATCACCAGGCAAACCAGCAGCGAGTTCGGTCAGCGTTTCAATGGCCAGGTAGGGATGGACGGCTTCAGCGCCGTAACCGGCCAACACGGCAAAGTGGTGCACTTCGCGGGCCGAGCCGGTTTCCACAACCAGGCCGGCCGTGGTGCGCATGCCTTCAGTGACCAGGTGCTGGTGCACCGCTGACAGTGCCAGCGCGGCCGGAATGGCGACCTGCTCGGCGTTGACCCCGCGGTCGCTGACGATCAGAATGTTTTT
>CAMBWM010000055.1 GCA_945871335.1 Polaromonas sp. YR568
TCGGCCAGTTTCTCAGTGGCCATGGCGTCTTCATTGAGCGCAAAACGAAAACCTGCTTCGTCAAACTGCACAGGCTGGAGGTCTATTTTTTGGGCGTCCTGCGCGCTCAGTGCACGCTCCAGCGGCGCTTCGCTGGCCGCCAGTTGCGCCAGCAGCTCCGGGCTGATGGTCAGCAAGTCGCAACCGGCCAGCGCCGTGATCTGGCCGATGTTGCGAAAGCTCGCACCCATGACCTCGGTGGCAATACCGAATTTTTTGTAATGGTTGTAAATCTCGCGCACCGACTGAACGCCGGGGTCCTTGGCGCCGGCCTTGTCGGCCTCGACCCAAGCTGCGCCCGCAGATTTTTTGTACCAGTCGTAGATGCGGCCCACGAAGGGCGAGATCAGTTGCACCTTGGCCTGACCGCAAGCGACCGCCTGGCAAAAAGAAAACAGCAGAGTCAGGTTGGTATGAATACCGCGGCGCTCCATTTCTTTGGCCGCAACGATGCCCTCCCAGGTGGCCGCCACCTTGATCAGCACGCGCTCAGCGGCAATGCCTTCAGCCTGGTACAGCGCAATCAGGCGCTCGCCCCGCGCCAGGGTTGCGGCCGAATCAAAGCTCAGGCGGGCGTCCACCTCAGTCGAAACGCGGCCCGGAATGAGGGACAAAATTTCGCAGCCAAAACGCACCAGCAGGCGGTCCATCACTTCGTCCAAAGGCTTGCCGCGAAAGCGCGTGACCTGCTCTTGCATCAGTGGCTGATAGTCAGCTTTTTGCACCGCCTTAAGGATCAGCGAAGGGTTGGTAGTGGCGTCTTGTGGCTGGAACTGGCCCAGCTGCTTGAAGTCGCCAGTGTCGGCCACGACCGTGGTCAGTTGTTTGAGTGCGTCGAGTTGGTTCATGGTCTGATTATGCTGCTCGGCTGTGAAGGCGCTGTCGATGGCATTGGTAAAGGGATTGGTTTTTAAAAATTTTACGGTAATTTGATTACTTAACCTGACGACGAAGGCTTTCATTGACAATCAATCATTTCATACTCGTCCAGTAGGCTTACAAAGTCAATAATTGCACATCAGCCAGGTCGTCAGTATGGAACTCAGTTACCATGTCGACACCTTCTCTTTTTCCGTGCACTGGCACGGTGGACAAACCATGAGTTTTGACCTCGTCTTGTTTGGCGGTACCGGCGACCTGGCCTGGCGAAAATTGATGCCTGCCTTGTTTCAGGCCTTTCGGCACGGCTCGCTGCCGGCAGGTGGGCGCATCATCGGTGTGGCGCGCGACGACCTGTCCGACGACGCCTACCGCGCCTTCATCAAAGCCCGCTTTGATGAAGTCGAGCTCGACAAGCGCCCGAGCCAGGAAGAATTTGCACGTTTTGCAGCCATGCTCAACTACCTGCGCCTGGACGTCACAAGGCCCGCCGACTTCGCACGCCTCGCAGAGTTGATCAACACCCGCCAGGCTGACACGGTGGTCATGTACGTGGCCACGGCGCCCGGACTGTTCACCTCGGTGGTCGAGCAGATCGCCGCCGCAGGACTGAACGGCCCGACCACCCGCGTGGTGCTTGAAAAGCCCTTGGGCCACGACCTGGCCTCCAACCGCGCCATCAACGAAACGGTGCGCCACGTGCTCAGCGAAAAGCAGGTGTTTCGCATCGACCACTACTTGGGCAAACCCTCGGTGCAAAACCTCTTTGCGCTGCGCTTTGGCAATGCACTGTTTGAACCCCTTTGGCGGCGCGAGAACATTGCCAATATCCAGATCACCATGTCTGAAGACCTGGGCGTTGAAAAGCGCGGCGCTTTTTACGACCACACCGGCGCGCTGCGCGATATGGTGCAAAACCACGCCTTGCAACTGCTTTGCGCCATTGGCATGGAGCCGCCCATCAACGCCCATGCTGACGCCATACGCGACGAAAAGCTCAAGGTCTTGCGCGCACTCAAGCCCTGGAGTCCTGAGTCCTTACAGCAGCACGTGGTGCGCGGGCAATATGCCGCCGGCAGCAGCAACGGTGCAGCGGTGCCGGCGTACTGCGACGAGCCCGGTGTAGCGCCCAACAGCCAGACCGAAACCTTTGTCGCCCTGCGTGCCGAAATCGCCAACTGGCGATGGGCCGGCGTGCCTTTTTACATACGCACCGGCAAACGCCTGGCGACCCGTGATGCACGCATCGTGGTCAACTTCAGGCCGACGCCGCATGCGATTTTCAGCACGCCGGCGGGCGCGGCCAACCGGCTGGTCATCAACCTGCAGCCCAAAGACGGGTTGGAATTACACCTGCTGGCGCAAGGCGCCGACAAGCGACTGGCCAGCGGCCAGCGCAGCACCACCCAACTGGCGCCCGTGCAGCTTGATTTGGACTTTGACAAACGCTTTGGCTCTGAACGCGTGGGCGCCTATGAACGCCTGCTGCTCGACGTCATCGAAGGCCGCTTGAACCTGTTTGTGCGCAGCGACGAGCAAGAAGAAGCCTGGCGATGGGTCGAACCCATTTTGGACGCTTGGCGCCAGGACAGCCAAGGCCCGCGCCCCTACGCCGCCGGCACCTGGGGCCCGAGCGCCGCCAGCGCGATGATTGCGCGCGACGGCTTTTGCTGGAGCGAAGAGTGTTAGCCCCCACGCTTGTCGCTTCGCGTACTGCGCTGCCCCCCAAGGGGGCGCTGCGCCTGCGGGCCGGCGAAGCCGGACCCGCGGCCCTGGCTGGTGTTGGGCAGTCGCAATGGTTTGGGGGCTGTGATGCTTGACCGCATCAAAGCTTGCCTGCCCTCGCTGGCGCCTGCTGAGCAGCGCGTGGGCAAATTGGTGCTTAGCGACCCGCGGGCGTTTGCTAATTTACCGATCAGCACGCTGGCTGAGCGCTCGCATGTGAGCAAACCCACGGTGGTGCGCTTTTGCCGCAGCCTGGGTTATGACGGTCTGAGTGACTTCAAGCTCAAACTCGCCGGCAGCGTCAGCGAAGGCGTGCCCTTTATTCACCGCAGCGTGGACTCAGACGACAAGGTCAGCGACGTGGTGGTCAAGGTGATTGACAACACCGTATCGGCTTTTTTGAAGTACCGCAACGACGCCAGTACCTTCGCCATCAGCAAAGCGGTAGACGCCCTGCTGCTGGCCTGTCAAACCGGCAAGCGTATCGAGTTCATTGGTGTGGGCAACTCCGGCATCGTGGCGCAGGACGCACAGCACAAGTTTTTCAGGCTGGGCGTCAACACCATCGCCTACAGCGACGGCCACATGCAGGTCATGAGCGCCTCGCTGTTGGGTGCAGGCGACTGCCTGGTGGTGATTTCTAACTCCGGCCGCACGCGCGACCTGATGGACGCCACCGACATCGCGCGCAAAAAAGGCGCCACTGTCATTGTCATCACGGCCAGTGGATCGCCACTGGCCGCCGCCGGCCATGTTCACTTGTCGGCCGACCACCCTGAGGGCTATGACCGCTACAGCCCCATGGTCTCGCGCCTCTTGCACCTGATGATCATCGATATTTTGGCCACCACAGTAGCCCTGCGCGTGGGCAGCCCCAAATTGCAGCCGCTGCTGCAAGACATGAAAAACAACCTGCGCAACAAACGCTACGCTTAATGCCTAGAGGCGTCAGCGCCCGGCCGTACCTAGCATCACCGGGCCGTACCAGGCCTGCGTGTTGGAGCGGGTGTTGTCGGTGTCGGTCATGATGCCCACTGCGATCAGCCGCCCCGGCTCCTCGCCAAAGGCGGCTAAAAAATCGGCTCGTATGTCGCGCTCATAGTCCAGCCAGCGGTTCAGGCTGTCTGGCCCCGACTCCAGCACCCACTTGCGAATACGCTCAGTGCGCGAGCTTTTCAACACCGTGCCCGGCACATGGTGGTTGCTCCAGACATACATCAAGGTGGCGTAAGGCATTTCTTCGCCGGTCAGCGTGCGGGCCAGCTCCGATAGCATGTGGTCGCGCTGCGACATGCGCGAACGGTCGCCGTCAAAAGCCAGCACCAGGCGGACCGGCGAGTCACCTTTTCCGCCCTGGCCCAAGTCTGCACCCTCAATCAAGCCCGGCACTTTCCACGAAAAGCGCAAACCTGCGAGCTGCGCCGGCTCAATGCTCACAGTTTTGCGCAGCATGCTGATCGCACCCTTGGAGCGAACACCCATGGCCCGCCGGCCATCGACTTGCAGGTAAGCAAACTGGTTGGCCGTTTTGCCCGGAAAAGTCAGGTGCTGCCAGCGGCTGGCAGCGCTTTGTGCCTGCCCCGTTCGCAAACCATCACTTACGGAGGCCATGTCCCAAGGCGTCGGTGCGCGAAGCGCTACGTTGGCAACATCCGGCTCAGGCCCACTGGCGCAAGCGCCCAGCAAGCCTGCCAGTAAGACAGCCAACAAGACGCAGCCTAAAGCTCTCCAAGCGCGCAGTGCTGAGCCGAGCACCGGTGCCTGATGAAGATTTAAGAGTTGAGGCATTGAAGTCTGTTTTGTTCACCATGAAAAAACCCCGCCATGTTGCCACAGCGGGGTTCGAGGTCTAAACCGTGAGCTGACCAGTGTCAGCGTGGCGATTAGAAAGTGTGAAGCAGGCGAATGCGGCTTTGATTGCCGTTATTTGCAGCAGCCAGGCCTTTCATAGTGCCAGCAGCAACGGACACTGACGTGCGCTTGCTGAATGCATAGCTGGCACCAACATCAGTCATCCTTACAGCATCACGCTTGAACATGTGTGCGCCAAATGTGATGGCGCCAACTGGCACAGTGATGCTGTAGCCGGTGGCTGTTTTACCTTTTGCAGTTGTTTTGTCATCAAAAGCAAAGCCAACCTTGGCAACGCCAAAGTCGTAGCTTGCAGCCAATTCATTTTGGTTCTTTTTAATGGTTGAGCCAGCGGCCAGGCTGTGTACCTTCATAGCGTAGGTAGCAGAAATAGGACCATTCGCGTAATTAACGCCATAAACATTTATGGACTTAGCGTTGGTTGTTGGCAAATCGATAGCACCGTCGTTGCCTTCTACATAAGTCACGCTGGCAGTGAAACCACTGATTGAGGGTGCTGTGTAAGAAACTGTATCGATGGCGCCACGAGACGAGACACTTTCATATATGCCGTCTGGCAGGCTGATGGCTGGCGAACCGATGGCTGCCAGCAGATCGCTGGAGCGAGTGTTGCGCATGGCAATGTTGCCCATGGGGGTGGAGACGCCGATACCAGAGTCAGCACGGGTGACTGGAGCGCCACGGAAATTACCAGTTTCCATCGTGTAGTCAAACGATGCTTTCAAACCGCCGCCGAGGTCTTCCACAGCTGCAAGTTTAAATTCGGCAGCAGTCACGGTAAAGCCTTGACCGTCTACGGTGGTAGCAGCTGCAGCAGCAGCAGTGCCGCCTCGTGCACTGTTCACGGTGACTAACGCACTGTTAGCCGCAACGTTGGTCAGGTCTGTTTGGTACGAGAAAGAGTAAGCACCAGACAAAGTCACGGTGGACTGAGCAGAAGCTGCAGTCACGGCGGCCAAAGCAGCCAGGGCAATCAGGGATTTTTTCATTGAGAGTTTCTCCAAGGTTAAACATAGGGCTTCAGGACTTTGAGGGTTCCTGTGCCAACCTCCCATTTAGGAAGCTGCTGCTATTGCACCAGAGGCAAGCGGCCAAGGCAAAGAAAACTACTGCCGAAATTTCGTTTCGTTGCAGCCCAGCAACAAACCGGGCGGCTCTAAGTGCACGCAGCTTGGCTACACTGGCAAAAACCCCAGCTGGCGCCCCGCGCAGGCATGGTAAGGCTGCCAATTTGGCCAGTTTGGATACGAAAGATTTGCATGGACACCCCCTTGAATTCTGCTTTGGCTGCGGCTGACAGCGCATTACGCACTTTGTTTTCAAAACCGCGTGCCAGCCAGCCTTGCCCCACGCTAGCCAATGAGCAGACTGTGCTCAATGTTCAAGATAAGGCGCTTTCGGGTGCGCTGATGCGGGTGAACCACGTGGGCGAGGTCTGCGCCCAGGCGCTGTATGCAGCGCAAGCCCTCAGCACCCGCGATCCGCTGCTGCGCCAAAAGTTTTTAGACGCCGGCCGGGAGGAAGGCGACCACCTGGCATGGACACAAGCGCGCTTGGACGAACTCGGCGCACGGCCCTCGCTGCTCAACCCGCTTTGGTACGCCGGCGCTTTCGGCATGGGCCTGTTGGCGGGGCGTCTAGGGGACCGTGTCAGTCTGGGTTTTGTGCAAGAAACCGAGCGACAGGTTGAGTCACACCTGGCCAGTCACTTAGAGCGACTGCCCGCCGGAGACCACGCCTCGCGGGCCATCGTTGCGCAGATGAAGGCCGATGAGGCGCGCCACGCCGCCGACGCTCAAGCGGCCGGCGCCCGTGAATTGCCAGCCCCTGTCAAAACCCTGATGCGCGCCGCCGCCAAGCTCATGACGGTGGTGGCGCACCGGGTTTGAGTGTCAGTCCGGCAGGCTCACCAGCTCAAAGCTGGTAGTAATGTCCGCCGTCTTGCCCAGCATGATGGTGGCAGAGCAGTATTTGTCGTGGCTCATGGCTATGGCGCGTTCTACCGCGCTGCTCGTCAGGCCTTTGCCGGTGACCACAAAGTGCATGTTGATTCGGGTGAACACTCTGGGGTCGACTTCGGCGCGCTCTGCACTGAGCTTGACCGAGCAGCCGCGCACGTCCTGCCGACCGCGTTTGAGGATCAGCACCACGTCATAGGCGGTGCAGCCGCCGGCGCCGGCCAGCACGGTTTCCATTGGGCGCGGGGCCAAATTGGCGCCGCCGTTGTCGGGCTTGGCGGCGTCGGGCGCGCCGTCCATCACCAGGGTGTGGCCGCTGTCGGTCTGCGCTACAAAAGACATGGCCGAACCCTCACCCGGTGTGGCTGGGGGGCCTGCCCAGCTGACTATGCATTCCATGAATAACCCTCTTTCATATTCAAAATAGCTTACCTAAAGCCAGTAAAAATCCGCATATTTCGCGTTTTTGTAAGGAATTTATGTTGCTATGCAACATTGAGTCGTTATACTGATTTTGAGCAACAGATCACTGACATTTCAGCGCGTTTGACTTCGGACGCCCCATGAAACAACTCAAGATTGTTGCACCGCTTGTCTCCTCCACTCCGCAAAGAGTGGATTCATGGCCCAGACCTCACGGTCTGGGCCTTTTTTCTTGGGGCTCTATGATGACGCCAAGAAAGAAAGCCCATGTCATCACCCAAACTCAAGCCCGCTGACTACCTGAAAAAAATCCTCACAGCACGCGTGTATGACGTGGCGGTCGAGTCTGCCTTGGAGCCGGCCAAAAATCTCAGCCTGCGCTTGAAAAACACGGTTCTTCTCAAGCGTGAAGACCAGCAACCGGTTTTCAGCTTCAAACTGCGCGGCGCCTACAACAAGATGGCGCACCTGAGCCCGGCGCAACTCAAAAAAGGCGTGATCTGTGCCTCGGCCGGCAACCATGCGCAGGGTGTGGCACTGAGCGCCAACAAGCTGGGCACGCGCGCAGTGATCGTCATGCCGGCGACCACGCCGCAGCTCAAGGTGGACGCAGTGCGGGCGTTGGGCGGCGAGGTGCTGCTGCACGGCGACAGCTACTCTGACGCTTACCTGCACGCCGCCATGCTGGAGAAAAAAAAGGGCCTGACTTTTGTACACCCCTTTGACGACCCCGATGTGATCGCCGGCCAGGGCACGATTGCCATGGAAATACTGCGACAAATTCAGGGGCTGAGTCAGGGCAAGCTCGACGCGGTGTTTGTCGCCATAGGCGGCGGCGGCCTGATCTCAGGCGTGGCCAACTACATCAAGGCGGTGCGCCCCGAGGTCAAGGTGATTGGCGTACAGATGAATGATTCGGACGCCATGATCCGGTCCGTCGAAGCACACAAGCGCATAACGCTACAAGAAGTGGGGCTGTTTTCAGACGGCACCGCCGTCAAGCTGGTGGGCGAAGAAACCTTTCGCATCAGCCGTGAGCTGGTCGATGAATTCATGACCGTGGACACCGACGCGGTGTGTGCTGCCATCAAAGATGTGTTTGTCGACACGCGCAGCATCGTCGAGCCGGCCGGCGCGCTGGCTGTCGCCGCCATCAAGCAGTACGTGGCCAAACACAAGACCCAGGGGCAGACTTACGCCGCGATTTTGTGTGGCGCCAACATGAACTTTGACCGCCTGCGTTTTGTCGCTGAGCGCGCCGAAGTGGGCGAAGAGCGCGAGGCGCTGTTTGCCGTGACCATTCCCGAAGAGCGCGGCAGCTTCAAGCGCTTTTGCGAGTTGATAGGCCAACTTCCCGGCGGCCCGCGCAGCGTGACTGAGTTCAACTACCGCATCAACGACGGTACCGAGGCCCATGTTTTTGTGGGTCTGACCACGCAGGGCAAGGGCGAAAGCCGCAAGATCGCCGGCACTTTCAGCAAACACGGTTTCAAGGCGCTGGACCTGACGCACGACGAGCTGGCCAAGGAGCATGTGCGCCACATGGTGGGTGGGCACAGCGCTTTGTCTAAAGACGAACGGCTGCTCCGCTTTGTGTTTCCGGAGCGGCCGGGCGCGCTGCTCAAGTTCCTCTCGACCATGCGGCCGGGCTGGAACATCAGCTTGTTTCACTACCGCAATCAGGGCGCTGACTACGGCCGTATCCTGGTCGGCTTGCAAGTACCCAAAACCGACAACGCGGCTTTCAAGTCCTTTTTAGCCACCCTGGGTTACCCGCACGTGGAAGAAACTGACAACCCGGTTTACAAGCTGTTTTTGAAGAGCTAAAGCAGTAAGACAGGTAGGAAGCGGGGTCCCCGCATCTTGACTGCGTGATCATTTTTTTAAAGTACAAGCATGGCAAATCTAGACGGGCAGCTGGTGGTGGCCATTTCCTCTCGGGCGCTGTTTGACTTTGAAGAAGAAAACCGGGTCTTTGAAGAAGGCATGGCGCAGCCCCAACGCGACGGCAGCAAGCGCGATGCGGCCTACATGCAGCTGCAGTTAGAGCGACTCGACGTGCCGGCCAAGCCGGGCGTGGCATTTTCTTTGGTTAAAAAACTGCTGGCTTTCAATGACGTGCCGGACGCCCCGGGCGAAGCGCAGGCCAGCGGCAAGCAGCGCGTCGAGGTGGTGATCCTTTCGCGCAATGACCCGGTCTCGGGCATGCGCGTGTTTCGTTCTGCGCAGCATTACGGGCTGAAAATTCAGCGTGGCACCTTCAACCGCGGCGAGCCGCCCTGGCGCTACCTCAAGCCGCTGCACGCCAATTTGTTTTTGTCCACCCACCTGAGCGACGTGCGCGCCGCGTTAGAGGCCGGCGTGCCGGCGGCGCAGGTCTACCCGCATTCAGCCCACGCCAGCGACCAACATCCGAATGAAGTGCGCATTGCCTTTGACGGTGACGCAGTGCTTTTTTCAGACGAGGCCGAGCGCGTGTTTCAGTCGCAGGGGCTCAACGCTTTTCAGCAGCACGAGCGCGACAACGCGGCGCAACCGCTGCTGGCCGGGCCGTTCAAGCCGCTGCTCGAGGCGCTGCACCGGCTGCAGGAGGCCGGCACCTCACGCATGCGCATCCGCACTGCGCTGGTCACAGCCCGCAGCGCGCCGGCGCATGAGCGCGCCATCCGCACGCTGATGGACTGGAACATTCAGGTCGACGAGGCCATGTTTCTGGGCGGTCTGGCCAAGGGCGAATTTTTGCGCGAGTTCGAGCCGGACTTTTTCTTTGACGACCAGACCGGCCACGTCAACTCTGCCGCGCTACACGTGCCTTCGGGTCACGTGGCCAGCGGCGTGTCAAATCCCAAGGCCTGATGTCGAACCCCGACTGCGGCCGGCGCACCACACTTTTGAGCGCATGAAAAACAAACAACTGTTGCTGCTGCTTGGCTTGCTTGCGGCCGTGCTGGCTTTTATAGCGTTCGACCTTGGACGCTACCTGAGTCTGCCCTACCTGCAGCAAAGCCAGCAAGCTTTCAGTGACATGTACGCGCAATACCCCCTGCGTGTGAGCGCAGCTTATTTTGCTGTGTATGTACTGGTGACGGCGCTTTCACTGCCCGGGGCGGTGGTGTTGACGCTGGCCGGTGGTGCCGGTCTGGGCTTGCTTTGGGGCACGCTGCTGGTGTCTTTTGCGTCGAGCCTGGGCGCTACGCTGGCCATGCTGAGTGCGCGTTACCTGCTGCGCGGCGAGACAGAAAAACGCTTTGCAAGCCGGCTCGCCGGCATCAACGAAGGTGTGGAGCGTGACGGCGGTTTTTATCTTTTCTCGCTGCGGCTGATCCCGGTGGTGCCGTTTTTTGCACTCAATCTGCTGATGGGTTTGACGCGCATAAAGACCTGGACTTTTTACTGGGTCAGCCAGCTCGGCATGCTCGCCGGCACGCTGGCCTATGTGAACGCCGGCACGCAATTGGGACAAATCAATTCGCTGGCCGGCGTGCTCTCGCCTGCCGTCTTGGGTTCGTTTGCCGTGCTCGGTTTGCTGCCGCTGGCTGCACGCAAGGGCTTGGCGTTGATGCAGCGGCGGCAGGTCTACGTACCCTGGCAAAGTCAGAGGCCACTCAAGTTTGACCGCAACCTGATCGTTATCGGTGCGGGCGCAGGCGGCTTGGTGTCAGCCTACATTGCAGCGGCTGTGAAAGCCAAAGTCACTTTGGTTGAAGCACACAAGATGGGCGGCGACTGCCTGAACTACGGCTGCGTGCCCAGCAAGGCCTTGATCCAGAGCGCACGGCTGGCGCAGCAGATGCGGCAAGCCTCGCGTTATGGCTTGCAGGATGCTCAGCCGCAGTTCAGCTTCAAGGCAGTCATGCAACGCATAGAGCAAGTCATTGCCGACATTGCGCCGCATGACAGCGTGGCGCGTTACACCGCGCTGGGCGTTGAGGTGCTGCAAGGCCATGCCCGCATCATAAACCCCTGGACTGTCGAGATCTCGCTGGCCGAAGGCGGTACGCAGCGCCTGAGCACCCGCAGCATCGTCATTGCGGCAGGTGCGCAAGCGGTGTTGCCCGACATACCTGGCATGACTGAGGCCGACTATGTCACCAGCGACACCTTGTGGGCGCGCTTTGCCCGGCTCGATGCGCTTCCGCAGCGCCTCTTGGTGTTGGGCGGCGGGCCGGTGGGTTGCGAGCTGGCGCAGGCTTTTGCGCGGCTGGGCTCAGAAGTCACGCAGGTGGACCTGGGTGAGCGACTGCTGCCGCGTGAAGACGCCGACGTATCAGCGCTGGTGCAGGCTGCGCTGGCTGCCGACGGCGTGCAGGTGCTCAACAGCCGGCGGGCGCTGCGCTGCGAGGCAGACCCGCAGCGCCCTGGCGGGCGGCAGCTGGTGCTGCAAGACCTGCGCACTGGCCTGGAATCGCAGGTGGCGTTTGACCAGATGATTTGCGCCATCGGCAGGCGCGCGCGCACAAGCGCTTACGGACTGGAGGCGCTGGGCATTCCCGCGTCGGCCACGATGCAAACCAACGAGTACCTGCAAACTATTTACCCCAACATCTACGCCGCCGGTGACGTGGCCGGGCCCTACCAGCTCACGCATGCAGCAGCGCACCAGGCCTGGTATGCGGTGGTCAATGCACTGTTTGGTAGCTTCAAAAAATTCAAGGTTGACTACCGCGTGATGCCGCAGACCACCTTTGTGGACCCCGAAGT
>CAMBWM010000056.1 GCA_945871335.1 Polaromonas sp. YR568
ATCACCAGCAAGGCTGTTCGCTTGGGGTCCAGCGTTTCAAACCAGTGGAACTTACCGCGCCGAGCCAGCACTCGTTCAACGATATGGCTGCGGATACTGACGTGATGCATGTTGAATTTCTCCAGGCAAACGGACTTTGCTTTGCAACAGATTTTGGCAGAGTCGCTGCTTCGCCAGCGGGCAGCCTGCCCAGCCCTGATGCCATCGCTATGATGTGAAACTTAGGCTCGCGCACCACACGACTTCACCCTGGAGACACACTATGAATTTTCATGCATCCAAACGCCAAATGTCCAAGGCCTTTATAGCCGCACTGAGCCTGAGCGCTCTGGGTGCATTGCCGGTGGCCGCCCAAAGCTGGCCTGACAAGCCGGTACGCGTACTTGTGCCGGCGCCGGCCGGCAGCTCTCTGGATGTGATTGTTCGCAGCATGGGTGAGACTCTCAAAACCCGCTGGGGTCAACCCCTGGTGGTGGAAAACAAGCCGGGTGCCGGCGGCACCATCGGCATGGATGCCGTGGCCAAGGCTGCGCCTGACGGCTACACCTTGGGCATCGGCTTCAATGGCCCGATTGCCTTCGGCCCCTTCATGTTCAAAAAAATGCCTTATGACCCGGGCAAAGACCTGCTGCCGATTATTTTGACCACTTCGCAGCCCAACGTGATGGCCGTGCCGGCCAATCACCCGGCCAACAACCTGCGCGAGTTCGTGGCCTGGGCGAAGTCGCAAGGCAACAAAGTCAGCTACGCATCTGTGGGCTTGGGCAGCTCATCGCATTTGTCAATGGAATTACTCAAAAGCACCGCCGGCTTTGAGGCCACGCATGTGCCTTTTAACGGCTCGCCACCGGCAGCGCTGTCGGTTGCTCAGGGTGAAACCCAGGCCTTGATGACTGTAGAGCCAGCTTTATTGGCTTTGGTGCAAGGCGGGCGACTCAAGTTGCTGACTGTGACCAGTCCGCAGCGACTGGCAGCGCGTCCGGATTTGCCGACCGTGGCAGAGGCCGGCTTCCCGGGATTTGACGCCCTTGCATGGAATGGTTTGTTTGCGCCTGCCGGTACCAGCGCAGACATCATCAAGCGCATTAACGCCGACGTCAACGCCGCCATGGCCGACCCGGCATTCAAGCTGAACATGGCCAAGCAAGGTTTGATTCTGGGTGGCGGCTCGCCCGAGCAATTCAAGTCTTTCATCGACAGTGAGTCGCGCAAATGGGGCGGCATCATCACCAAGGCGGGTATCAAACTGGACTGAACGCGCGCAGGGTCATTTTAGGAAAGGGTTGGTGCCGGAGAGATGAATCGAACACCCGACCTTCTCATTACGAATGAGCTGCTTTACCGACTGAGCTACACCGGCTATTTGATAAAACCGTTTTTGCGATCCGGTCAATGGAGTGATCTTACACACTCATTTGAGTAAAAAACTGTGTAAGCCACTGCCGGATATCTTTGACTTCATCAAGGTCTTCTAAAGCCATTAGGTGTTTATCTTGGTGTCCAAGATGCCGCCAGGAGCCCAACACCTATAGTCTTTTAATCCTCTAGACCAAAGAGACGAACCGCATTTTGAAAAGCAACCTTTCTGAGTGTCTCTACTTTTAGGTGGGGCAGTAGACTTATGCGCAACTCAAGAACCAGCTCATCATATTTTGGGGCTAAACCGCAGCATGGATCTGTTCCCAGCATGAATCTGTCAGGGAACTCTTCAATCAACTCCAGCCAAGCAAGCCTAGGTCCAGATGAGGTGAATATTCGCATATTCCGATGAGCTGGGCCACCAGCCGAAAGATCACAGATTAAATTTGAATGATCTTTGAAGAGTTGCCGGATGTCACTTGGACTAGTCAAAGGAATACAGTGAGAAAAGATCGTAGTAGCTTTAGGAAAGTCACGCGCGATCTTTTTTATCTCATCAAAGTTTTGAGTTCCTTCAGAATGAATCTGAACAAAAGCGTTGTGACGATTGGCCAACTCATACATTTTCTGAACTGAGGGATTGTCAAATGATGTGTTTACTTGGAACCCTGAGTTGACTCCACTTTTTACGTTGTTAATATGGATTTCTCCAAAAATGCGTACGGTTCTTTCAGAGAACAGTTTTTCTGCACTTTCAAAGAGATTGACAAAGCGAGGGTCAGAGATGTCATGCAAGCCCTTCTCACCCTTTTCCATCAGTACTGCCTGATATTCGGCTTGACCAAGAGCAGCTATGTAACGCTTCCCGAGTGCGGCCTTTACGCGTACCGGTCCATCAGGGCGGATGCCGCCCACACCACCGCCCCAAGCTATTCCAATCCTATTCATCTTTTCAAGCAAAGCCTGGGTTGACTCTCCAGACAAGTGCATGTGCACATCTGCAATTTTGATGTCTTTCGCTAATGCAATACTTTCTGAAGTTGTGGCTCCGTACACAGCTGATAGGCTAGCCGTAGCGTAGAAAGCTAATGCCATATAAAAAGTTTTCATGTTCAATCTTTGTCTTGATGGTGGAATTCTCAAACCCTACAGAATTTTCTCATGCTGTGTTTGACGGTGCTTCTCGAGCGCGCGGCGGCTGATTTACATTTCGGGTGGCGCTCGAGCATGTGATCTTGATGAGTCTCTGCCATGCCCGGCTGTGACGGGCCTACCTGAGTAGGCACTTAAGGCGGTTTCTCCAGCTAAGGCATAGCCGTTCTATGTTGCAGGGCAGTGGAAATTAGGCTCTCAACTTTGACACCCGGCAAAAATTCGATACCAGTTCTTTTGACCAGTTCCCCGTAACCGATCGGCGCAGAAGCCTGGCTTTTATTTGCGTTTTCTTGCCAGAATGCCCAGGCCTGGTTTTTATCTTCGTCATAGACCAGCTTAAAAAGGTACTTGGGCACGCGCACTTGCCCCGGTCCGATGGCCGGACTCAATGCAATGCTGGGCAAATAAGCGGGGCCGGTGATGATGTAAACATGGCCTGATGCGCGTGAAGCGTACTTGCGGGTTGCAGACTCCACTGTTTTGGCCCACACCCCCCGGTTGTGCTCGGGTGCTTGCGGCACCATGTTGGCCAAAGAAAAGCTTTGGGCCATGGCCCGCGGTGTCGGCATGTCGGCGGCTGGCGCCATGTGGCCACGGTCAAAGCCACTGCCTTTGTAGTCGTCCAGACTGGCACGCTCTGCAGATCGCAGTCGCGCATCAGCAAAAAACTTGTCTACTCTTTTCTCACCCGCATCAGCCACCGCGGCGCGGTTCAGGCGTTGCGCCACAAACACCGGTGTTTTACTCTCACCCGAATGCAAGATGGCAAAGGCGTCATAGCAAAGCGCCCGCTGCATGGGCTGTGTGGGTACAAGGGGCGGCCTGGCTTTAGCAAAAAATTGCGGGCAAGCGGCGAAGTCTTCGGCTGCCTGGCTCTGGCTGGCAGCGCACATCACGATCAGCGTGGCTATCAGCCCCAAACTGGGCCGGGTTGGCAAAAATTTCATGCTGTGTTGGCCGGCCTGCAGGCCAGACCGCGCGTAGACGGCCTTGTCTTAGGCTTGCAAGATGCGGCTAAGTTCGTTTAAAACGCAAAAAACTAACAATTAGCGTTAGCTTAATTGTTTTAAACGAATTTCAGGGGTCGTGCGCGCTTAAGAGCGCAAACCAGACTCTGGGTAAAAGGCGCGGCGGTAAACCTTTGGAACTATATTGCCCATAAAAAGGGCAAGCTCAGTGAGCTGGAGTCAGGGTTTGATGGCCAATGTCGTGCTGATGGGAACGGATGCGCCATTGAGCACTGAGCCGATTAAAAGACCCAGGCCGGTATCTACGGCGATGCTCTGGGTCACTTTTTCAATGGGCATGGCTTGGCCACCGCAATTGGATTTGATTTCGTTGGCTTTTAAGTGGTCTGCCGTGTTCAAGCCAACGTTAGCAAGCAGCACAGGAATCGCCATGACCGGACCAGCAATCAACATCAGAGAAGAACTGGCCACTAATTTGATATTTTTCAAATTGTCATGATGGCCGGCGTTTTGGCGTGAATTCTGGCATTCAGCGGATGTGAACGCTTCACTTTCGTGGTTCAGCTCAGCGACGGCCTTTGATGAATAACTCATGCAGCCTGGTAAGGCCAGGACACACATTGCAAGCAAGATAGATCGAATGAAAGTCATTTGTTTTCAAACACTGAGGCTAAGCCGCTACGCCACACAACGATTTTGCAGAACCTTAACGGATTCATGCCCAAAGCGCAAATAGCAATGATCCTTTTGCTACTTTAGGTTGATAGACGGCCTGCTGTTGGCATGGCGCGACATGTAAACGAAGGCTCTCAAATGGCTTTAAGCCGGTCGATAGCGGGTCATTTGGGGTAGACGCCTAGGGCTTAAACCCCTAAGATCGACCTCCCTCCGACAGGATTCGCATGCAACTAATGTGGCTGTCTGGCCCCACCAGCCAGGTTAAAAAAATCTCCATCACAGCGCGCAATATTTTGCTTGCGGCTTTGGGCTTGGCTGCAGCTTTGCTTCTCTTGGGGTTTGTGCTCAATTGGGTGGGTCTTCGCATTGCGGTGGAGTACAACCCTGATTTAGCGCGAAAGCTTGGCGGAGTGACAACTGAGCTGGAGCAAAAACGTATGGAGGCGGTCTACCGTGAGCGCCTGGACCAACTCAAGGGCATGCTCGATCAAAACGTTCAAGATGTTAAAAAGCTCGAGACCATGAAGAACCGCTTCATGGAACTGGCAACCCCCGCTGCGCTCAAAGGTAGCCTGAGCATCAAAGACGAATCCAAAGGTGGCCCCTTCGTTTCACCTACCTTGTTGTCAATTTTAAAGACGGAGTTTTTTCGCCAACCTTTGGAAATAGAATTTGCGCAGGCCGCGCAGCAAGCCCACAGCGTGCGCGAGTCTTTGGCTGCCTACGACCAGAAGTGGAATGCGCACCTCGAATGGTTGCAAGCCTTGCCGATTGCCATGCCCATCAACAGTGAGTACAGGTTCACCAGCGGTTTTGGCGTGCGCAATGACCCTTTCACCGGTGCCTTGGCCATGCACGAAGGGATTGATTTTGCAGCCGAAATTGGCTCCAAAGTTTTGGCCACAGGTCCCGGCGTCGTTGTACGCTCCGAATGGGATCCAGGCTATGGCAATGTCGTCGAAATCCGGCATGCAGAGGACTTTCTCACACGCTATGCCCATTTGCACAAGCGCAGTGTTGTTACTAATATGCAGGTCAGCACTTCCTCCGTCTTGGGCGAGGTCGGTAGCACCGGTCGCTCTACCGGGCCTCACTTACACTACGAAATCTTTCACAAGGGCAAGGCGCTCAACCCTTTGAATGTTTTGCCTGTTAAGACGCCTTGATATTTTCAAAGATGGCTATGTTTCAAAAATTAAAAAACAAAACTTTCGCAGATACGCAGGAAAAGTTCGACACCCTGGTTGGTCGCACCACCACCGTCTATGGGCGACTGGTGCTGTTGGACAGCGTGCGCATTGACGGCAAGGTGCTGGGCAATATTGAAACGGCCCCCGGCAACATGATTTCTGTGGCAATTGGCCCTACCGGTGAGGTGACTGGCGACATCACGGCGCACCGGGTGCTGGTCGCGGGCAAAGTCGACGGTAATATTTATGCCGCTGAGCGTGTTGAGTTCCACAAAGACTCGCTAGTGAATGGCGATATTTCCTATGGCTCGATTGCCGTTGAGCACGGTGCCCGGCTGTTGGGCATGGTCGTGCAAAACAAGTCGGCGGCCCAGTCTGCCAACCGCGCTCAAGCTGCCATTCAAAACGCTCAAAACAAGAGTTAAGTTGCTTGGTTGGCCGAGTGCCGGCCCGATATGCCGGGGCCTGTGCCAAAATTCAGGCCCACGCTCGTTCTGAGCGCTTTCACAAAAATTGTAGGCATCCCTATGAGCAACACCTGCCCGGCCCTACCGGAGTATTGCCAATTAAGAAGCGTTTTCCGCGCTGGGGATTTATAAGCGCATTCTGGCCAAAGATGATGCCGATGTGGGCTTGAAGCGAACATCTGCATCCAGGCTATGAGCCAGTGTGGTAACGGGTGATGCGCTCAACTTCGTTTTTGGAACCCAGCACCACACTCACGCGCTCGTGCAATTTGTCGGGCTCGATGTCCAGTATGCGTTGGCGGGTGTTGGTGGCCGCGCCACCGGCTTGCTCGACAAGCCAGCTCATGGGGTTGGCCTCATACAGGAGGCGCAGCTTGCCGGGCTTGCCGGGTTCGCGCTGGTCCCAGGGGTACATGAAAACGCCGCCGCGCGACAGAATGCGGTGCACGTCGGCCACCATGGCTGCGACCCAGCGCATGTTGAAGTCTTTGCCGCGTGGGCCTTCCTTGCCTTGCAGGCATTCGTCGATGTAGCGCTTGACCGGCGCGTCCCAGTGCCGCATGTTGCTCATGTTGATGGCGAACTCCTGCGTGTCGGGCGGAATCTGCACGTTTTCTTCGATCAGCATGAACGAGCCCTGCTCGCGGTCCAGCGTGAACATAACCACGCCGTCACCCACCGTCAGAACCAGTGTGGTTTGCGGGCCGTAAATGCAGTAACCGGCAGCGACTTGCTGCTTGCCGGCTTGTAGAAAGTCTTTTTCTTCAACCTCTGCGCTTCCTTCGGGTTTTCTAAGCACGCTGAAGATGGTGCCGATGCCGCCGTTGATGTCGATGTTGCTGGAGCCGTCGAGCGGGTCAAACAGCAACAGGTATTCACCTTGCGGGTAGCGGTTGGGCACCACGTAGATGCTGTCCATTTCTTCAGACGCCATGGCCGCCAGGTGACCGCCCCATTCGTTGGCCTCGATCAGTACTTCGTTGGCGATGATGTCCAGCTTTTTTTGCACCTCACCCTGCACGTTTTCACTGTGCGCCGTTCCCAGCACACCGCCAAGCGCACCCTTGTTGACGGCTTGGCTGATGCCTTTGCAGGCGCGAGCAACCACTTCAAGCAGCAGCCGCAACTGTGAAGGAATGTGGCCTTCAGAGCGTTGCTGCTCGACCAGGTAGCGGGTCAGGGAAATTTTGGAGGACATACAGACCTTTTTTGGCATCAGGGGCGATCTCAGTCAGACAGGGCGCGGGAAACGACTTCTCGCACGTCATTGCTCAGATCTGTCTTTGCCGCAACGCGGGCGATGGCTTCGCGTGCGGCACTGCGGTAGGGCTCGGCCAGCTTGCTCCAACGGTCCAGGGCACGCGCCAGTCGGGCTGCCACTTGCGGGTTGATGGCGTCGAGCTCGACCACTCGGTCGGCCCAGAACACATAGCCTGCGGCGTCGGTTCGGTGAAAGGCGCCGGGGTTGCCCTGGCAGAAAACGCTGATCACACTGCGCGCGCGGTTCGGATTGCGCAGGCTGAAGTCGGCGTGCTTCATGAGTTGGCGCACGGCTGGTAAAACGTTGCCCGCGCGGTCGATGGCAGCCGACTGCAGGCTGAACCACTTATCGATCACCAGGGCTTCGTCTTTGAACAAGCTGTGAAAGCGCGTGAGTGCTGAAGCGGCCAGTGGGTGGCCGCTGCTCACAAGCGCACTCAGGGCATTGAAGCGATCAGTCATGTTGCCGGCCTTGTCAAAAATCAGCAAGCTGCGTTCGGGCCAGGCGTTATCACCACTGGCAAGCGCTGCCAGGCACAGCTGGCCCAGGGCCATGCCGGCCAGCGCCCGGCGGCCGGCTGAGCGTGGGTCGGGCGAGTAAGTGCCGTTGTCATGGCAGTGCGCATAAGTTTGAGCCCAGTCGGGAGCCAAGGCCACTGCCAGTTGCAGGCGCATGGCTTCACGTACCGCATGGATGCGCTGCGGATCCACCACCTCAAGTTGCTCGGCCAGGTAAGTCTCAGAGGGCAGCGTCAGCACCAATTCCTTGAAGGCGGCGTCCAGCTGTGGATGGCAAAGCACAGCACGCATAGCTTGGACATAACCATCGTTCAATACATTGTGTAGAGCAGCCGCGTCGCTGGCCGTGATCGCCTTGATCGCCAGCCTGATGGCCAGGCGTTGACCGGCTTCCCAGCGGTTGAAGGGGTCCGTGTCATGCGCCAGCAGGTGCAGCAACTGCGCATCGCTGTAGTCAAACTCGAGCACCACCGGCGCGCTGAAGCCGCGCAGGATGGAGGGCACGGGCTCGGCCGCCACGTTGACAAAGGTGAAGCTTTGGCTGGCCTCGGTCAGGACGAAGGTGCGCGGCGCTGCCATGGCGGTGCCTTCATCGGCCAGTTGCAGCGGCAGGTCGGCGCCATCAGCAGCGAGCAGACCCAGGCCGACCGGGATGACAAAGGGATCTTTGCTGCTTTGGCCGGAGGTGGGCGCGCAGCTTTGCGACAGGCTCAAGGTGTAGCTTTGGGCCGCAGCGTCGTAGTGGCCTTCGGCGTGGACGCGCGGTGTGCCGGCCTGGCTGTACCAGCGCTTGAATTGCGACAGCTGAAGCGCCAGATCAGAGGCCGGGTTGGCGTCGGCAATGGCTTGTGCAAAGTCGTCGCAGGTCACGGCCTGGCCGTCGTGGCGACTGAAGTACAGCGCCAAGCCCTTGGCAAAGCCGGCGCGACCCACCAGTGTCTGCATCATGCGCACGACCTCGGCACCCTTTTCATAAATGGTGACGGTGTAGAAGTTGTTGATCTCGATGTAGCTGTCGGGGCGTACCGGGTGCGCCATCGGGCCGGCGTCCTCGGGGAACTGTGCGGTGCGCAGCATGCGCACGTCTTCGATGCGCTTGACGGCGCGCGCAGAGGCCTCATGGCAAAGGTCTTGCGAAAATTCCTGGTCACGGAAAACCGTCAGGCCTTCTTTCAGGCTGAGCTGGAACCAGTCGCGGCAGGTCACGCGGTTGCCGGTCCAGTTGTGAAAGTACTCGTGACCCACCACGCTTTCGATGTTGCTGAAGTCGGTGTCGGTTGCGGTCGCCTGGCTGGCCAGCACGTACTTGGTGTTGAAGATGTTCAGGCCCTTGTTCTCCATGGCGCCCATGTTGAAGTCGCTGGTAGCAACAATCATGAAGCGCTCCAGGTCCAGCGGCAGACCAAAGCGCGCTTCGTCCCAGGCCACGGAGGCCATCAGCGAATTCATGGCGTGCTCAGTCTTGTCGAGATCACCCGGGCGTACATAGACCTGCAGCAAATGTGATTGCCCGTTGCGGGCGGTGATGCGCTGCTCGCGCGCCACCAGCTGGCCGGCCACCAGGGCAAACAGGTAGCTGGGTTTTTTGTGCGGATCCACCCATTTGGCGAAATGCCGGCCCTCTTCCAACAAGCCTTGCTCGACCAAGTTGCCGTTGGACAGCAGCACCGGGTACTTGGCCTTGTCTGCGCGCAGCGTCACGGTGTAGCTGGCCATCACGTCGGGACGGTCTAAAAAATAAGTGATGCGCCTGAAACCCTCGGCCTCGCATTGCGTGAAGAAAGAGTCATTGCTGACGTACAAGCCCATCAGTTTGGTGTTTTTAGCCGGGTTGATGGTGGTGAAGATTTCCAGCTCGAAAGGCGCCTCGCCCTCAGGCAGGTTTTCAAGTACCAGCTCGTTACCTTCGATCTTGAAGGAGGTGCCCTGGCCGTTGACCAGCACACGCGCCAGGTTGAGCTCTTCACCGCTGAGCCGCAGCGCTTGCGCTGAAACGTCCGGGTTGCGGCGCAAGCGCATCTTGTTGAGCACGCGGGTCTTGGCCGGGTCCAGATCAAAGCAGAGATCGACCGTGTCAATCCAGAAAGCCGGCGCGCTGTAATCGGCGCGTTGGATGGCCAGACTTTGGCCTGTTTCGTCACGCATGCGCATGGAGCTTCTCCAAAAATTGGTGGTTCATGAGTTCGTGATAGTCGAGCACGCTGGCCAGCAGATGAGGGCCTGTCAGCTCGCCCGCGCTGTGCGAGGTGCACAAGGCGACGGCGCGCATGCCGGCGCGGCGTGCCGCTTCAATGCCAAAGGGCGCGTCTTCAAAGACGATGCATTCGGCCGGCTCGACGCCCATGCGCCTGGCGACCTCCAGAAAGATGGCCGGCTCGGGTTTGCCAGGCAGGCCTTCGTCGCCGCCCACCACGGCATGCGGTGCGGCCAGTTGCGTGAGGTGCGAAAAAGCAAACGCAATGTTGTGCTTGTCACCGGCCGTGCCCACGCCGACTTTCAGGCCCATCCCCCGGGTGCGGCTAGCGAATTCAGTGAAGCCCGCCACTTCGCGAAAGACAGGCGCAAAGAGCTCGCGGTACAGGGTTTCTTTTTCGAGCGACAGTGCCAGGCTGCGTTCAGCGCTGAGCTCGGTCTGAAACAGCTCGTTCATGCATTCGGCTGCGGTGCGGCCGGTGGTGCGGCGCATCAGGTCATTGACTTCGACATCGATGCCGTGCCGGCTGGCAAAGGCCACCCAGCTTTGCTTGTGGTAGCCCATCGAGTCGATCATGGTGCCGTCCATGTCAAAGATCAATGCCATGGTTTTCATCACACGCCTTGCTTGAGAGAGGCCTCGATGAAAGGGTCGAGGTCGCCGTCCAGCACTTTTTGTGTGGCCGAGGTTTCGTAGTTGGTGCGCAGGTCCTTGATGCGGCTCTGATCGAGCACGTAGCTGCGAATTTGGTGGCCCCAGCCCACGTCGGTCTTGGTGTCTTCGAGCTTTTGCTGGGCTTCCTGCTGCTTGCGTAACTCAAAGTCATACAGGCGCGAGCGCAGGCGCTTCCAGGCCACATCGCGGTTACCGTGCTGAGAGCGACCGTCCTGGCATTGCACCACGATGCCGGTCGGGATGTGCGTCAGGCGCACGGCCGAGTCGGTCTTGTTGATGTGCTGGCCGCCCGCGCCACTGGCACGGAAGGTGTCGGTGCGCACGTCCGACGGGTTGATGTCGATCTCGATCGAGTCGTCAATCTCAGGGTACACAAACACCGAGGCAAAGGAGGTGTGGCGCCCGCCCGACGAGTCAAACGGCGACTTGCGCACCAGGCGGTGCACGCCGGTTTCGGTGCGCAGCAGGCCAAAAGCGTATTCGCCTTCGATCTTGATGGTCGCGCCCTTGATGCCGGCGGTGTCGCCCGCGGACTCGTCTTCATTCTGTGCCTTGAAGCCCTTGCGTTCGGCGTAGCGCAGGTACTGGCGCAGCAGCATGCTGGCCCAGTCGCAAGCCTCGGTACCGCCGGCGCCGGCCTGGATGTCGAGAAAAGCATTGAGCGGGTCAGCCGGGTTGTTGAACATCCGGCGGAACTCCATCTTCTCGACTTCAGTGGCCACCGCTGCGACTTCGCCTTCGATGCCGATCATGCCGGCCTCGTCGTCTTCATCGCGGCTCATGGCAAACAGCTCGGTGTTGTCAGACAGCTCCTGGCTCAGCCGGTCTATCACCAGCACCACGTCTTCGAGTGATTTCTTCTCTTTGCCGAGTTCTTGCGCCCGCTTGGGGTTGTCCCAGACCTTGGGGTCTTCCAGGGCGGCGTTGACTTCGCTTAATTTACGTTCTTTGGCAGGGTAGTCAAAGATACCCCCTGAGCTCGTGCACCCGGGCGCTCAGGCCCTCAAGCTGGTTGCTGATGAGGTTGATGCGTTCTGCTTCCATGATTCATTCCTGTGGGTGAT
>CAMBWM010000057.1 GCA_945871335.1 Polaromonas sp. YR568
CGAGCGTATCGAAGAGGCCATGGAAGTCGTGCGCAGCCTGGTCTGAGCCGGCAAACTGCGAAAATAAGCATCATGAACTTTCAAAAAATCTGGGTCCCTGTGGCCGGCGCTGCCACCGTGGTGTTGGCCTATGTTTACAGCGGCTGGCCTGGCGTGGCCTTGGTCGGCGGCGCACTGGTCATGTGGCTGCTGCTGCATTTCAACCGCATGATGCAGGTGCTCAAGCGCGCCGCCAACCGGCCTATCGGTTATGTAGAGAGCGCCGTCATGCTTAACGCCAAAATCAAGCCGCGCGCCTCACTGATGCATGTGGTGGCCATGACGCGCTCGCTGGGCGAACAGCGCAGTCCGGACAACGCGCAGCCCGAGGTGTTTCGCTGGACCGACAGCGGCGGCTCATTCGTAGACTGCACCTTTGCCGGCGGCAGGCTGGTTGGGCACTTACTCACACGACCAGCAGAGGAAACTGCAGCCCCCGCCGACCTGATGCCGCCAGCCCCTTAAAATCTCAATTCCAAGATTGGCTGCCAGGCGCAGCCGTACTTTTCATGACTTCAACCGATACAACAAGGATCAGCCTATGTCATCAATAGCCCCCTCCATGGAAGACCGCGACGGCAAAATCTGGATGGACGGCCAGATGGTCGAGTGGCGTGACGCCAAGATCCATGTGCTGACCCACACCCTGCACTACGGCTGCGGTGCTTTTGAAGGCGTGCGCGCTTACAAAACCCCGCAGGGCACGGCGATCTTTCGCTTGGAAGAGCACACCGAGCGCCTGTTCAACAGCGCCAAGATTCTGCGCATGAAAATTCCCTTCACGCAGCAAGAAGTTATGGATGCGCAGCGCGCCGTGGTGCGCGAGAACAAGCTCGAAAGTGGCTACATCCGCCCGCTCACCTGGATCGGCTCTCAAAAGTTGGGCGTCAGCCCCAAGGGGAACAAGATTCACCTGATGGTCGCAGCCTGGACCTGGGGCGCCTACCTGGGCGAGGACGGCATGAAACGCGGCATACGCGTCAAAACCTCGAGCTTCACGCGCCACCATGTCAACATCACCATGATTCACGCCAAGGCGGTGAGCAACTACACCAACTCGATTTTGGCCAACATGGAAGCTCTCGACGAGGGTTATGACGAAGCTTTGCTGCTCGACCCGCAAGGCTTTGCCTCTGAAGGTGCAGGTGAGAACCTGTTCATCGTGCGCAAGGGCGTGGTTTACACGCCCGACTCCAGCGCCGGCGCGCTCAACGGCATCACGCGCAACACGATTTTTTCAATTTGCAAAGACTTGGGGCTGGAGCTCAAAGAAAAACCCATCACGCGCGACGAGATCTACATTGCCGACGAGGCCTTTTTCTCGGGCACTGCGGCTGAAGTCACGCCCATCCGCGAGCTCGACCGCATCGAGATCGGCAGCGGTTCGCGCGGCCCGATCACCGAGAAAATCCAGGCTGCGTTCTTTGACATCGTCAACGGCCGCAACCCCAAATACGCCAGCTGGCTGACCCAGGTTTGAGCATGAGCAAGACACACAAAACCGGTGCTGTGGTCGAACTGCGTGCCAGTGAGCTCAACAGCCAGGGCGGCGTCTTTTGCCCTAACCCGAACATGAACCTGCAAAGCAGCCATCCCAAGGTGTATCTTGGGCTGGCCGAAACCGGTCAGGCGCGCTGCCCCTATTGCAGCACCCTGTACAAACTCAAAGAAGGCGAGCACTTCAGCGCCCACCACTGAAAGCCAGGCCGGCTTGTCAAGCCGGCAATTCGACCACAAATGACGCCCCGCCTCCGGGGTTGTCTTCGCAGCGTACCGTGCCGCCGTGGCGCTCCGAGATGGATTTCACCAGCGCCAGACCGAGGCCCACGCCGCCTTCGCGCTCGCTGGCGCCGGGCAGCCGGTAGAAGGGCTCAAAAATACGTTCGCGCTGGGCGGCCGGCACGCCCGGGCCGCGATCGCTCACGCGAATGATGGCCAGTGGCGCTGCGTCCGTGCCGCCGACCGACAGGGCCAGCGTGACCTCGCCATTGCTGTAGCGGCGTGCGTTTTCCAGCAGGTTGCGCAGCAGCCGCCGCAGCAGTCGCGGCGAGCCTCGCAGCAGCACGCTGGGGCTTGTCAGTGGCTCGCCGGCATGCGTGCCAGTATCGGCTCCGGCTTTAAGTTCAGCGTTCACGCGGGAGCATTCTTCGGCCGCCAGACCGGTCAGGTCCAGCACTTCCATCGGCTCGTTGTCCGTCTGCCCCGCGTCCAGCCGGCTCGCCAGCAAAATCTCGTCGATCAATTGGTCCAGCTCGGTGATGCTGCGCGAGATTTCCGCGTGCTGCGCCGCGGCGTTGACTGCATTGCTGGCAGCAAAATCCGAAGGTGTGGCATCCACAAGTCCCGTAGCAGCCAGGGCCGCGGAACCGGCTTCGCCGGGCCGCAGGCGCAGCGCCCCCTCGGGGGGGAGCGAGACACGCGCAGCGGGGAGCGTGGGGACCATAAGTTCCAGCCCCATGCGGATCCGGGCCAAGGGCGAGCGCAACTCGTGCGAAGCATTGGCCAGCAAATTCTTGTGCGCGCTCAGCAAAGCTTTTTGCGTTTCAACCAGGGCTTGAATGCGCTCGGCGGCGCTGTTGAAGCGGGTAGCCAGAAAAGCCACCTCGTCGCGGCCCTCCACCGTCACGCGGGCAGACAGGTCGCCGCTGCCCCAAAGCTCGACCCCGCGCTGCAAGGCTTCAAGGCGCAAGGTCAGCCGCCGGATGATGGGGTAAGCGGCCAGCGCCACGGCCAGGCCAACCAGTGCGAGCATCCACCCAAAGCCAAAGGGCGGCCGCATCCACGGCCCGCCGCTGCCATTGGGCGGGTGATGGGGACGCGGCAGCTGGATCTCCAGTGTCTGCCCGTCGCTGGTCGTTACCTCAAAGCTCAGGTCCTGGCCGGGGCGGTGGTCCGGCTCGTTCTGGGCTTGTGCGATCACCTGGCCGGTCTGGTTGCGCACCACAATCTCGCGGTGTGGCATCGGTATGTCGCTGGACATACGCCAGGCCCAGCCCAGGGCCGCCGTCAGCACCGCAACCGTCAGCACCACGGCCAGCCAGATGCGCACGTAAAGTCGGGAAGTTAGGCGGGACCACATAGAAGATTGCTCGAAAAATAAGAGTGTCAGTCTTGTTGCCGCGCAAATACATAGCCCACGCCGCGTACCGTCAAAATGCGTTTAGGGTCTTTGGCGTCAGCTTCAATAGCGCTGCGGATGCGGCCCATGTGCACATCGATCGAGCGGTCAAAGGCTTCTAGCTCACGGCCGCGCACGGCTTCCATAATCTGGTCGCGGCTCAGTACGCGGCCGGCGCGTTCAGCCATCGCCACCAGCAGATCAAACTGGTAAGAGGTCAGTTCCCGCGCCACGCCAGACACCGTCACAAGCCGGGCATCGCGGTCAATTTCAAGTGAGCCAAAACGCATCACCTGATGCAGCTGGCCCTGACTGTTGTCTAGCGCCACTGCCGCGCCACGCCGAAGTACGGCGCGTATGCGCGCCAGCAACTCACGCGGCTCAAAGGGCTTGGGTAGGTAATCGTCAGCGCCTATCTCCAGCCCGACGATGCGGTCCATCGGGTCACCCTTGGCGGTCAGCATCAGCACGGCCACACCAGGCTTATGTTCACCATTATGTGAAGGCGCTTGGTTCTTGATGCGCCGGCAGACTTCCAGGCCGTCCATGTCGGGCAGCATCAGGTCCAGAATGACCAAGTCGGGCGCGCTGGTCAAGAGCGCGGCCAGGCCGCTGGCGCCATCGGCCGCGTGCGTGAAGCCATAGCCGGACTGGCGCAAGTAGTCGCCCACCATTCCGGCCAGGCGGCTGTCGTCTTCGATCATCAGAAGTTGCTGCGTCATGCGGTGTCGCTCTCTAGTCAGATGATCAGGCTTGGTGGGCAATTTCGCTTAAAGCGGTGGTAAAGATGCGGTAAATCTGCCGCAGACCCGGCCGGCTCAAGGGGCCACTTCAGCGGGCTACTTCAGCCGGGCTGGCAGGCGGGGCGGCATGGCGCGAAGCCAGCCACACCAGCAGCAGCACCGGCACGCCCAGCAGGGCCGTGCCAATAAAGAAAGTCGGGTAGTCGTACGCGTCGACAAAAGCGCCCGAGTAGCCGGCCAGAAACTTGGGCAGCAGCAGCATCATGGAGCTGAACAGCGCGTACTGGGTGGCTGAGTAGTTCACGTTGGTCAGGCCCGACAGGTAGGCGATGAAGGCCGCCGAGGCAATGCCGCTGGCCAGGTTGTCGGCCGAGATCACCCACACCAGCGCGCTCAGGTCGTGGCCGCGCGTGCCCAGCCAGGCAAACAGCAGGTTGCTGGCAGCGCTGAGCACGGCGCCCAGCATCAGCACGCGCATCACGCCCAGGCGCATGGCCAGTGCACCACCCACAAAAGCGCCCACCAGCGTCATGATCACGCCGTAGATTTTGGTGACAGCCGCCACCTCGTCCTTGGTGAAACCCATGTCCACGTAAAACGGATTCGCCATGATGCCCATCACCACGTCGCTGATGCGGTAGACCGCGATCAGCATCAGGATCAGCACGGCCTGGCGGCCGTAGCGCCGCAGAAAATCGGCAAAGGGCTCGATCAGCGCGCTCTGTAGCCATTCGGCAGCGTTTCGCGCCCGCGGCATCTCACCAACCTGTGGCTCGGGTGAAAACAGCACTGTCACCATGCCCAGCAGCATCGACGCGGCCATCACCAGGTAAGCGGTTTGCCAGGCGCCGTGCTGGTAGCCGGCCGCGCCCAGCGCGGGTGCGACTTCGGCGCGCGCCGCAATCCACAGCACACCGGCACCGGCCCAGATCATGGCGATGCGGTAACCCGTCTGGTAAGAAGCGGCCAGCGCGGCCTGGCGCTGTGTGTCGGCCGACTCGATGCGAAAGGCATCCAGCGCAATGTCTTGCGTGGCCGAGCCAACGGCCACCGCCAGCGCGCACCAGACCATGGGCAACAAGGCCTGCTGCGGGTCGGTCAGCGCCATACCGACCAGCGCCGCCATGATGACGCACTGCGACAACAGCAGCCAGCTGCGCCGCCGGCCCAGCCAACGTGTGAGCAAGGGAATCGGCAGCCTGTCGACCAGCGGCGCCCAGACCCACTTGAAGCCGTAGGCCAGGCCAATCCAGCTCAGGTAGCCGATGGTCGTGCGGTCAATGCCGGCCTCGCGCAGCCAGAAGCTCAGCGAACCGAACACCAGCAGCAGCGGCAGGCCGGCCGAAAAACCCAGCAGCAGCATGCGCAGCGTGGCGGCTTCAAGGTACACGCGCAAGGTCTGGCCCCAGCTCAGGGGCGTGGGCTCTGCCGGGTTGGTGCCGGGCTGGGCGACGGGTTGGCTGACAGGTGGAACCATAAGGGGAATAATACGCGCAGACCTCACGCCAGCCCCCCTAAAGACGCAACCCATGACTGCCTTTACGCGCTACCTCACTGCCCTGCTGACCGCTGCCTTGCTGCTGCCTGGCGCAGCGCTGGCGCAGCGTGAGGGTGTTAATGTGGGAGCCAACTCCGGCTTTGCTTCTTTGGTGCCGGCCAAGGAGATCGAGCTCTCTGCGGCCAAGCAATACAAAACCCTTCTGGCTGAAGCGGCCAGCAAAAACGCACTGGCGCCGCCCGAGCACCCCCAGCTGCAGCGTTTGCGGCGCATTGCAGACCAGCTGATTCCCTTGGCCAATGAGTGGAACCCGCGCGCTAAATCCTGGCAATGGGAGGTCAACTTGATTGGCAGCAAACAGATCAACGCTTTTTGCATGCCGGGCGGCAAGATTGTTTTCTACACCGGCATCATCGAGCAGCTCAAGCTGACCGACGACGAGGTGGCGCAAATCATGGGCCACGAAATTGCGCATGCCCTGCGCGAGCATGCGCGCGAACGCATGGGCAAAAGCGCCGCCACCAGCATTGGCGCGGGCGTGGTGTCGCAATTGCTCGGGCTGGGCGATCTGGGGCGCACCGTCACCAACTACGGCGCGCAACTGCTTAACCTGACCTTCAGCCGCTCTGACGAGTCCGAGGCTGATCTGGTCGGGCTGGAGCTGGCAGCGCGCGCCGGCTACGACCCGCAGGCCGGCGTCACCTTGTGGCAAAAAATGTCGGCTAACAGCAAAGGCGCACCGCCGCAATGGCTGAGCACGCACCCGGCGGGCAACACGCGCATCACCGACATCGAGCGCAATCTGCCGCGCGTCATGCCGCTCTACGAGCGGGCGCGCAAAGGCTGACACAGGCTCTGGGCGCGGCCTAGACCGGCGGCAGTAGCAAAACAAAAATCTAATCGCGGCATTGCATGGTGATGTAGCTGCGAAGTTTTTCTATGCCGCCCCTCAAAGCGCAAACTCATAGCCCACAGTAATGGGCGCATGGTCTGAAAACCGCTCGTCTTTGTAAATCGCTTCGCTGCGCGCCAGTGCGGCAAAGGCCGGGGTGGCCAGGTGGTAGTCGAGCCGCCAGCCTACGTTCTTGGCGTAGGCCTGGCCGCGGTTGCTCCACCATGTGTAGCAGGCGTCAGTGGTGTCGGGTTGCAAGTGCCGGTACACATCGACCAGACCGCCGCCGGTTTCGTCGTGGCGCAGCAGGTTGCTCATCCAGTCGCGTTCTTCGGGCAAAAAGCCGCTGTTCTTTTTGTTGCCCTTGAAGTTTTTCAAATCAATTTCCTGGTGCGCGATGTTGATGTCGCCGCACAGCACTACTTCGCGACCGCCGCTTTTGAGCGCCAACAGGTGCGGACGCAGTTCTGCCAGAAAGCGGAACTTGGCGGCCTGGCGGTCCTCGCCAGAAGAGCCGCTGGGAAAGTAGCAGCTGATGATGGACAGCTTGGGCGCCACGCTGCGGCCGGGGCGGTCAAATCGCAACTCTACGTAGCGGCCTTCGGCGTCAAATTCGCTGGAGCCGTAACCGATGTTGACATCGCTCGGTTCGTGCCGGGTGTACACGCCCACGCCGGAGTAGCCTTTTTTCTCAGCGAACTGAAAGTGGCCTTGGAGGCCGGCCAGTGACTCGAAGCGCCCGGCCATGTCGGGGGCTTGGGCCTTGATCTCCTGCACGCAAATACAATCGGGCTTGGCTTTTTCAAGCCAGGCCTCGACGCCCTTGCTGGTGGCGGAGCGGATACCGTTGAGGTTGAGGCTGGTGAGTGTGAACAAGGAATTTCCCATGACAACGATGAAACCGGCCAACGACATGCTGGCCCAGGAGTTTGTGCAATTCTCGCTGGATTGTGGGGTGCTCAAGTTCGGGGAGTTCAAAACCAAGGCCGGCCGCATGAGCCCCTATTTTTTCAATGCCGGTTTGTTTGACGACGGCGCCAAGCTCGGGCGCCTGGCCGGCTTTTATGCGCAGCGCCTGGTGGGCAGCGGCATCGAGTTCGACATGATTTTTGGCCCGGCCTACAAGGGCATTCCTTTGGGTGCGGCGGTGGCCATTGAGCTGGCGCGGCTGGGGCGCAACGTGCCATTTGCCTACAACCGCAAAGAGGCCAAAGACCACGGCGAGGGCGGCAGCCTGGTGGGCGCACCGCTGAAAGGGCGTGTGCTGATCGTTGACGACGTGATGAGCGCCGGCACGGCCGCGCGCGAGTCGATTGCGCTGATCAAGGCGGCCGGCGCTACGCCGCATGCGGTAGCTATTGCGCTGGACCGCCAGGAAATGGCGACTGAAACCCAGGCCGACGGCAGCACCCGCGATGTGACCTACAGCGCCGTGCAGTACGTGCGCGAGCAGGTTGGCTTGCAGGTGTGCGCCATTGCGGAGCTCAGCGACTTGCTGGCCTTCCTGAGCGCGCAAGGTGGCTTGGGAACTTTAGCTGCTAGCCTGCCAGCTGTGCAGGCTTACCGCGACCGCTACGGCGTGCAGTGAAGCCAGCGGCCTGAAGCCCTTGGCTTGAGGCTTAGCTGCCTGCGCCCATCAAAAACTCATTTTTGCCGATGACCACGCCGTTGTGGCGCAGGATGGCATAAGCCGTGGTGATGTGGAAAAACATATTAGGCAGCGCCCAGTTTTTCAGGTAGTCCTCGCCGCTCATCGTGCGCGTGGCGGTCTTGCCGGACGGGAAGGTGACTTGCTTGTCTTCCAGGCCGTCGAGTGCGTCAGGCGGCACGGTTTTCAGCCAGGCCAGCGTTTTGTCGATGCGGCCGACCAACGCTTCGAGCGTTTCTTCGGTGTTTTCAAATACCGGCGCTTCCAGCCCCGAGATGCGCGCGGCGCACAGCTTGGCAGCATCACAGGCAATACAAATCTGCCTTTTGAAGGGCAGCATGTCCGGCGACAGCCGGAACTGCACCAGCGCCTGTTCGTCATAGCCCCGGGCCTGAACGTCGGCCTGTGCCTTGGTCAACAGATGACGCAAATTACCCAGGAACTTGGCAAAAACGGGCAGGCTGGCGGAAGAAAGAGAGAGGGTCATGAAGCGGGCTCCTGAGGGTTGTGTTGAAAGCGGGAAAAATATAAAAACGATCAGTCGAGCTTTTTCTTGAGCAACTCGTTAACCTGCGCCGGGTTGGCCTTGCCCTTGCTGGCCTTCATGGCCATGCCGACCAGGGCGTTGAAGGCCTTGGCGTTACCGGCCTTGTACTCTTCGACATTCTTGGCGTTGGCGGCCAGTACTTCGTCAATGATGGCTTCGAGCGCGCTGCTGTCGTTCATCTGGCGCAGGCCTTTCGCGTCGATGATGGCATCGACTTCGCCAACCGTTCCAACTGCACCGACACCTGTAAGGGCTACTGTTACATCGTTGGATGCCAAGGCCCACAAGCCCTCAAAGACCTGACGCGCGGCACTGTTGCTAATGATGTTGTCGTTGATACGCATAACCAAAGTCGCCAGTTGACCGGCGCTGACGCGTTGCTCAACTTGCGCGAAGTCCAAGCCATCCGCATTTAGCCGCCGCGACACCTCGCCCATGATCCAGTTGCTAGCTAATTTAGGGTGGCCGCAGGCCTTGGCCGTTTCTTCAAAATAAGCCGCCATCGCCATGCTTTGCGTAAGTTGCGATGCGTCGTACTCTGGCAGCCCGTAGTCCCGCACAAACCGCGCCGCCATCACCCAGGGCAGCTCCACCATCTCTGAGCGCACGCGCTCAACCCAGTCGCGGCCGATCACCAGCGGGGGCAGGTCGGGGTCGGGGAAGTAGCGGTAGTCGGCGGCGTCTTCTTTGGTGCGCATGGCGCGGGTCTCGCCGGTGTCGGGGTTGAAGAGCACCGTGGCTTGTTGGATGTCGCGTCCCTCTTCAATCTCTTCAATCTGCCAGCGCACTTCATAGTCAATGGCCTGCTGCATGAACTTGAAGCTGTTGAGGTTTTTGATCTCGCGCCGCGTGCCCAGCGCAGCGCCGGGCTTGCGTACCGACACATTGGCGTCGCAGCGGAAAGATCCCTCTTGCATATTGCCATCGCAAATGCCAATCCAAGTGACGATCTCGTGCAGCTTTTTGGCATAGGCCACGGCCTCGTCGCTGCTGCGTATGTCGGGCTCGGTCACGATCTCCAGCAACGGCGTGCCGGCGCGGTTCAGGTCAATGCCGGTTTGGCCTCCACCTCCGAGTGATGAGTCCTCGTGCAGCGACTTGCCTGCGTCCTCTTCCAGATGCGCGCGCACCAGGCGCACGGTTTTTTTCTCGTCGCCCAGCAAGAAACTGACTTCGCCGCCCTGCACCACCGGAATCTCAAACTGACTGATCTGGTAACCCTTGGGCAGGTCGGGGTAGAAGTAGTTTTTGCGCGCAAATATGCTGCGCTCGGCGATGTGCGAGCCCAGCGCCAGGCCGAGTTCAATGGCGCGCTCGACCGCGCCCAGGTTCATCACCGGCAGTGTGCCGGGCAAGGCCAGGTCCACGGCGCAGGCCTGGGTGTTGGGCTCAGCGCCAAAGGCGGTGGGCGCGCGGCTGAAGATTTTGCTTTGCGTGGAGAGTTGGGCGTGGGTCTCAAAGCCGATCACCACTTCGTAGCCCTGAACCAGTTTGGCGGCGCTCATGCTGCGGCTCCCGGTTGTTGTTGTTGGTGGTCGGTGGCCAATTGGTACTGGTGCGCCACATTCAGCAGCTTGGCTTCTTGCAAGTAGTTGCCAATGAGCTGCAGCCCCACTGGCATGCCGCCTTCGCCCAGGCCGACGGGCAGGCTCATGCAGGGCAAACCCGCCAAGGATGCAGGCAGGGTAAAGATGTCAGCCAGGTAGCTGGCCACTGGGTCGTCGGATTTGTCGCCTAGCTTCCAGGCGGTGGTGGGTGCCACCGGGCCGGCGATCACGTCGCACTGGGCAAATGCGCTTTGGAAGTCGTCTGCGATCATTCGGCGGATTTTTTGCGCTTGCAGGTAGTACGCGTCGTAGTAGCCGTGCGAAAGCACATAGGCGCCGGTCATGATGCGGCGTTTGACCTCCTGGCCAAAGCCCTCGGCGCGGGTCTTTTTGTACATGTCGGTCAGGTCGGCAAAATCAGCGGTGCGGTGGCCGAACTTGACGCCGTCAAAGCGGCTGAGGTTGGAGCTGGCTTCAGCCGGGGCGATGATGTAATAAACCGGGATGGAGAGCTCGGTGCGCGGCAAGGCAATGGGTACCAGTGTGGCGCCTTGCGCCTGCAATTGCGCAAGTGCTGCGTCAATGGCGCGGCGTACATCGGAGGCCAGGCCTTCGCCAAAAAACTCTTTGGGCACCCCCACGCGCAGGCCTTTGAGCTTGTCGCCCAGGCCGGCCGAAAAATCTTCAGCTGCCACATCCAGCGAAGTCGAATCCCGGTCTAGATCCGGCCCACACATGGCTGTGAGCAGCAGCGCGCAATCTTCGGCGCTGCGCGCCATCGGTCCGGCCTGGTCCAGGCTGGAGGCGTAGGCCACCATGCCGTAGCGGCTGGCGCGGCCATAGGTCGGTTTGATGCCGGTGATGCCGCAAAACGCGGCGGGTTGGCGGATGGAGCCGCCGGTGTCGGTGCCGGTGGCGGCAGGTGTCAGGCGCGCGGCCAAGGCAGCGGCGCTGCCGCCCGAGGAGCCGCCGGGCACATGCGCGGTGTTCCAGGGGTTGTTGACCGCGCCATAAGCTGAGTTTTCGTTGGCAGAACCCATGGCGAACTCGTCGCAGTTGAGCTTGCCCAAAGTCACCATGCCGGCCTGGCGCAGGCGCGCCACCACGGTGGCGTCAAAGGGTGAGCGGTAGCCGCTCAGCATGCGTGAGCCTGCGGTCGTAGCCAGGTCTTTGGTGACAAAGACGTCTTTGTGCGCGATGGGCACGCCTTCAAGCGGGCCGGCGGTGCCTGCGGCCAGTTTGGCGTCGGATTCACGGGCCTGGGCAAGGGTGACTTCGCTGTTGATGTCCAAAAACGCGTTGTGCGGGTTGCCGCCCAAACGGGCTAAAAAACGGGTAGCGACTTCAACCGCGCTCACTTTTTTGTTTTTGAGCAGGGCCGCCAGTTCGGCCACGCTCAGGTTGTGCAGTTCATCCATGGCTTATTCAATCACTTTCGGAACCAGAAACAGGCCGCGTTCCACGGCCGGTGCGCTGCGCTGGTTGGC
>CAMBWM010000058.1 GCA_945871335.1 Polaromonas sp. YR568
ACGAGTGGAAAAACGCTGACGGCGGCCCTGCGCCCGGCGGCACTTGCACCAACGTCGGCTGCATTCCCTCCAAGGCCCTGCTGCAGTCCAGCGAGCATTTCGACCACGCCAACCATCACTTTGCAGACCATGGCATCACTGCCACGAGCGTGAAGATGGACATAGCCAAGATGCTTGCCCGCAAAGACACCGTCGTGAAGCAAAATAACGATGGCATCTTGTTCCTGCTCAAAAAGAACAAGGTCACTTTCTTTCACGGCCGAGGCTCTTTTGTTGCAGCCAAAGACGGCGTTTACGAGATCAAAGTGGCTGGCAAGGCTGAAGAAACCATCGCCGGCAAGCACGTGGTGGTGGCCACCGGCTCGAGCGCACGCGTCTTGCCCGGAACGCCCTTTGACGAAGACAACATCCTGTCGAACGACGGTGCGCTGCGCATGGGAGCCGTGCCGAAAAAGCTCGGTCTGATCGGCTCGGGCGTCATTGGCCTGGAGATGGGCTCTGTCTGGCGCCGTTTGGGTGCTGAGGTGACGGTGCTCGAAGGCCTGCCCACTTTTTTGGGTGCAGTAGACCAGCAAATTGCCAAGGAAGCCCACAAGGCTTTTGTCAAGCAGGGCTTGAAGATCGAGCTCGGCGTCAAGGTCGGCGAGATCAAGTCCGCCAAGAAGGGCGTTTCTGTTGCCTACACCAACGCCAAGGGCGAAGCCGTGTCGCTGGACGTTGACAAGCTGATCATCTCGATCGGCCGCGTGGCCAACACCACAGGTCTGGCCGCGGATGCCGTGGGCTTGAAGCTTGACGAGCGCGGCGCCATTGTGGTGGACGCTGATTGCAAGACCAATTTGCCCAATGTCTGGGGGGTGGGCGACGTCGTGCGCGGCCCCATGCTGGCGCACAAGGCCGAGGAAGAGGGCGTGGCCGTTGCTGAGCGCATTGCCGGTCAGCACGGGCATGTGAACTTCAACACCGTCCCCTGGGTCATTTACACCAACCCTGAAATTGCCTGGGTCGGTCAGACCGAAGAGCAGCTCAAAGCCGCCGGTCGCGCTTACAAGGCTGGCACCTTCCCCTTCATGGCCAACGGCCGGGCCCGCGCTTTGGGCGACACCACCGGCATGGTCAAAATGTTGGCAGACGCTGCTACCGACGAGATCCTCGGCGTGCATATCGTCGGCCCGATGGCCAGCGAGTTGATCGCCGAATGCGTGGTGGCCATGGAGTTCCGCGCCAGCAGCGAAGACATCGCGCGAATCTGCCACGCGCACCCGTCGCTGAGCGAAGCCACCAAGGAAGCGGCCTTGGCGGTTGACAAGCGCACGCTCAACTTCTGAGCGTAGCTCGCAAGCAGGCGTCCATGTCCGTTCGTTCTGCCTACGAGGCCGAACTTCAGCTGCGGGGTTACAGCAGTGACCCAGCTCAGTTGCGTGCGGTGGATGCGCTTGAGCGCTGCGCCACGGAGTGGGCCGGGTACAAAGAAAAAAGATCTAACTCGCTTAAAAAGCTGATCAACCGGCTGGCCATTCCCCGTGGTGTTTACATGCACGGCGGCGTGGGACGGGGTAAAAGTTTTCTGATGGACTGCTTTTATAACGCGGTACCGCTACAGCGGAAAACGCGCTTGCATTTTCATGAGTTCATGCGCGAAGTACACCGTGAGTTGCGCGACTTGCAGGGTACCGTCAACCCGCTTGATGAGCTAGGCCGGCGTATGGCTTTGCGTTACAAACTGATATGTTTTGACGAGTTTCATGTGGCTGAAATCACTGACGCGATGATCCTGCACCGCTTGCTGGCGGCGCTGTTTAACAACGGCGTGGGTTTTGTCACCACCTCCAACTTTGAGCCTGATGCGCTTTACCCCAACGGGATGCACAGAGACCGCATCCTGCCGGCCATTGACTTGCTCAAAGCCAACTTAGACGTGATCAACGTGGACAATGGCACAGATTACCGCTCCATTACCTTCGAGCAGCTCAAGCTTTACCACATGCCACTGGGTGACACGGCCGATGCTGCTATGGCAGATGCTTTCATGCGTCTGGCAGAAACACGCGACGAAGACCCTGTGTTGAACATCGAGTCGCGGCAAATCCTGGCAAGGCGCAAGGCCGGCGGCGTGGTCTGGTTTGACTTCAAGACCTTGTGCGGCGGACCGCGCTCGCAAAATGACTACCTGGAAATGGCCAGTCAGTTCCACACCGTGCTGCTCAGCGATGTGCCCCACATGCCGGTGCGCATGGCTTCTGAAGCCCGGCGTTTCACATGGTTGGTGGATGTTTTGTATGACCGGCGTGTCAAGCTCATCATCTCGGCCGCAGTGCCGCCCGAGGCTCTTTACACAGAAGGCCCCCTGGCGCATGAGTTTCCACGTACCATTTCAAGATTGAATGAAATGCAGTCGACGCAGTATCTGGCGCTGGAGCGCCGTATTGTCGACACCACGATCACATGAAATTCTTTCTTTTTCTGTTGTGCTGTTGCTTGTCACTTGGCGCAGCAATAGCCCAGTCGCCAGCCCAGGAAAAGGCCGCCAATGCGCTTGAGCGAAGCAAGGTTGCTGCAGAGCGGGCCCGGCTGGAAGCCGGTTTTCAAGCCGAAGAAGCTGCGTGTAAGAGCCGGTTTGCGGTTAACGCGTGTCTTCAGGAAATCCGTACCCGCCGCAGCGAGGCCATGGCAGACCTGCGGCGTCAGGATATTTTGATCAACGAGGCAGACCGCAAGGCTCGCTCAGCAGATCAAATTAAAAAGACCGAAGATAAAAGTAACCTGGAGCGCAAGCAGCATCGCGCTGAAAAGGAAAAAAAGGCGCAACAAGAAAATGATCGTCTTGCTGAACGCAGCGATCAGCGCGGGCAGATTCAAGCCAAGTCGGCGGCCGATGCCAGTGCCAATGTAGAGGCCGCCCAAACCCGTCAAAAAAATAGCCAAAGTAAAGCAGGCGAAGCCAAAACTCGTGACGAGCAAGCCGCAGCCAATGTCCAAAATGCCAAAGTACGTGCTGAAAAAGCCGCACAAAACCAGGCTGAACGCGATAAGCGCTTGAAAGACAAAAGCAATAGCACTCGTAAACCACTGCCTGCGCCCTGATTCACCCATTCACCCTATTTCTTGCAGCTTGCCTGCGCGAAAGCCCGCCTTTGCCTACCCATTCTCACGCTGCCCTAGGACGCAGCATCGATAATCGCATCAATCAGTCCGGCTTATCGCTGGCAGAGTCTGCTTGATGGATCTCGAGCAGCATGTTGAAGCCGCCTTTGCACCCGGCGGCGTTTTGTCGCGGACAACAGATCACTTTATGCCGCGCCGGGGTCAGACCGACATGGCCATGGCAGTGGCCAGAGCCATTGAGGGCGCCTACCCCCTGGTAGTGGAAGCCAGCACCGGCGTAGGCAAAACTTTTTCCTATCTGGTGCCGGCTTTGCTCTGTGGTGAGCGGGTGATGTTGTCAACGGCCACCAAGGCATTGCAAGACCAGCTGTTTGGTCGCGATCTGCCTAAACTGGTTCAGGCTTTGGGTCTGCCGGTCAGTACGGCCCTGCTCAAAGGGCGTGGCAGCTACCTGTGCCTACACCGTATGCAGCAAGCTCGCAGCGAGGCTATGATGCCTGAGCGCAGCACCTTGCATGCGTTGGCGCGCATTGAGGAATGGTCACAGAGCACCCGCAGCGGCGATCTGGCAGAACTGCCTGGACTCGATGAACGGTCACCCGTGATTGCGCTGGTGACCTCCACGCGTGACAACTGTCTCGGCTCGGCCTGCCCGAGTTTTCGGGCCTGCCATGTCAATCTGGCCCGTCGCGAAGCGCTGGCTGCTGATGTGGTGGTCATCAATCATCATTTATTTTTTGCTGATCTGGCGGTGCGAGAGTCAGGCGTGGCCGAGTTGCTTCCGACAGTGCGTATTGCAATTTTTGACGAAGCCCACCAGCTTAACGAAATCGGTGTTCAGTTTCTAGGCAAGAACATCACTACCGGGCAATTGCTGGATTTTTGCCGGGACATGTTGGGAGTCGGCTTGCAACTGGCGCGCGGCCTGGTCGATTGGCAGGGCATCGCCGGGAAGACCGAGCGGGCGGCGCGCGAACTGCGTCTTTGCGTGGGCAAGGCCTTTCCAGGCACCAAGCTGCGCTGGACCGAGGCTGTACCCGAAACGCTTGGTGAGGCGGCCTGGACGCTGGCCTTGACGCAGATGGCCGAGGCCTGCGAAGCTGCTGCGCTAGCGCTGGACAGCGTGAGTGAGTTAGCCCCGGACTTTGCGCGTCTCCAAGAAAGAGCGATCGAGTTTGGCGATCGCTTGAAGCACTTTGCAGGCCCCTGTCAAAGCGGCTCTGTGCGTTGGCTGGAAGTCGGTGCGCAGTTGCGGTTGGTCGAGTCGCCGCTGGACATTGCCCAAGCGGTTCAGTCCAAGGTGCTTGGTAGTAATCCGGAGGGAGCCAAAACCTGGGTATTCACTTCGGCCACCCTTGGCGATGACGACAAGTTGAGCTGGTTCACCCAGCCCTGCGGTCTGGCTGGCGCGCAAATCTTGCGCGTGGGCAGTCCGTTTGACTTCGCTGTTCAGGCGGCCGTCTATGTGCCTCAGGACTTCCCCAAACCCGGTGAACCTTCGCACATGACGCGCGTTGCCGAGTCGGCCGCTATCTGGGCCCGTCGACTGGGTGGCCGCACCATGGTGCTCACCACGACACTGCGTGCATTGCGCGGCATTGCCGACGCGCTGCGTGAGAGCTTCAAAGATTCAGGCGAACTGGAAGTGCTGGCCCAGGGCGATCTGCCCAAACGCGTGCTGATCGAGCGCTTTCGCCGGGGCAGTGAAACGGGCGAGGCCGGCTGCATTCTGGTGGCCTCAGCCTCATTTTGGGAGGGTATTGACGTGCCCGGCGAGGCGCTGCAGATGGTCATCATCGACAAACTGCCTTTTCCGCCACCGAATGACCCGATGGCAGAAGCGCGTTCAAGGCACATTGAGTCGCTAGGAAGAAGTGCCTTCAATGACTATTTTTTACCGGAGGCGGCCGTCGCGCTCAAGCAGGGGGCGGGGCGGCTGATCAGACGAGAGACAGACCAGGGCGTACTGGTGGTGTGCGACACCCGGCTGGTCGGCATGGGTTACGGCCGGCGCTTGCTCCGAGCCTTGCCGCCCATGCAACGACTGAGCTCAGAGTCTGAGCTCTTGCAACGCTTGGATTTGCTCACCAAAATTTGTACCACGCGCCCTTAGTGTCTTTGGCATCCTTTGCGCCCTTGCCGGCCTGGGAATTGCCCCGAATGAATGCGCTGTCGGGATAATTTTTTTGCATGATCCGGAGAGTGTCGTCACGCAACTGCGTCATGCCCATGGCATCGTAGGAGCGGAACAGCAAAAACAGAGCTTCTTCTGCGGCCGGCACATCGCGGTAATTGGTGAGCGTATTTTGGGCGCGGTTGATGGCCGCGACATAAGCGCCACGCGTGAAGTAATAGCGTGCCACATGCACTTCTGATTGCGCCAGCGAGTTCACGATGTAGCCCATCCGCAAGCGTGCATCCGGGGCGAAACGTGAATCTGGGAAACGCGCCACCAGTTCTTTGAAGGCCTCGAAGGACTCTTTAGCAGCTTTTTGGTCCCGCTCGGCCAGATCTTGCCTGACCAGGTTGCCGAACATGCCCAGGTTGTCATTGAAGTTGACCAGGCCCTTCAAGTAGAGGGCATAGTCCACAGCTGAACTGCTCGGATGCAGTTTGATAAACCGGTCCAGGGTGGCCACGGCCTGTACCAGTTCACCGTTTTTGTACTGGGTGTGCGCCTTTTCAAGCTGTGCCTGCTGCGCCAAAGGGGTGCCAGCGGCTCGGCCCTCCAGCTTTTCATAGAGGACGATGGCTTTTTCGAAAGCGCCAGCGCTGGCTTCGTCTTTGGCTTCAGCGTAAATTTTGTTAGGGCTCCAGCCGGCAGTCGGATCTATCGGCGTGCTGGAACAAGCTGAAAGCAGGCCGCTGAGAATTAAAACTGCAGCAGCTGCGCGCGTCGTGGCATGAACCGCCGATAATTTGAGCAACATCGTGATCGACTCTCTAATGACTGTTTCTGAACAAAGCCCCAAAATTATATCGAGCGACCCCTCAGTCGCAGACTCCTTGGGCGAGTCCCATGAGGATGCGGACAGCACCCTCGAAGTAGAGTTGCGTGAGGCAGAGATGCCGATATCGGCGCACGGCGAACGCCTGGACCGAGCTTTGTCAGGAATTGTGCCCGAGTTCTCGCGCACCTACCTGCAGCAATTGATCGATTCAGGCTTGGTGCGCCTGAACGGTTTGCCCGTGACCAAGGCTTCCTTCAAGGTCAAGGCTGGCGATCGCGTGCAAATCGAACTCAGGCCAACGCCGCAAAGCCAGGCCTTCAAGCCCGAAGACATGGTCCTGGACGTGGTGTACGAAGACGCACACCTGCTGGTCATCAATAAACCTGCAGGGCTGGTGGTGCACCCGGCTCCCGGCAACTGGAGCGGCACCTTGCTCAATGGCTTGCTGGCACGCGATGACGCGACCCGTTTTTTGCCGCGCGCAGGTATCGTGCACCGGCTCGACAAGGACACCAGCGGCCTGATGGTGGTGGCCAAGACCCGTGAAACCATGGACCGTTTGGTCGAGATGATTGCTGCGCGTGAGGTGAGCCGGGATTATCTGGCTGTCGGGCACCGGTCTTGGCAAGGCTCGCGGCAGCAGCAGGTGGCGCTGCCTATTGGCCGCGACCCGCGCAATCGCCTGCGCATGGCCGTTGTCGACCTGGAGCGCAATTCAGGTAAGACCGCCATGACCGATATTTCGCTGCTTGACAACCAGGACGGCCATTGCCTGGTGCGTTGCAAGCTCCACACGGGGCGCACCCACCAAATACGAGTTCACATGGCCTCATTGGGTCACCCGCTGGTTGCGGACGAGCTTTACGGCGGCGAGGCGGCAGCCGGGCTGACCCGACAGGCTTTGCATGCCCGCCGACTGGCTTTTGCCCACCCCTGCAGCGCTGAGACTTTGGCCTTTGTGGCCCCCGTACCGGATGATCTGGAGCATGCCATCCAGGCCTTGGGCCTGAGCTACAATGGAAAAACGTAGTCGTGATGACTGCGCTAGCGTTGCGCAGACCCTGTGTCTGCCCCGCAAGGTGAATTGCGCTGACTTTTGTCTATTGACACCAGCCGCTGAGCGACCAGCTCGCTCGCATTTTTATCGGATTTGAAAATCATGAATACGTTGGATGCAAAGTGCGTCCTCGAAACGGCATTGATCTGCGCTGCACAACCTTTGCAAGTGCGCGAGATGGAGGTGCTTTTCGACGGCGTGCTGTCAGCCGATACGATCAAAGAATTGCTGCATCAGTTGCAAGATGACTGGGCGGTTCGCGGCGTGGAACTGGTGCATGTGGCCAATGGCTGGCGCTTTCAGAGTCGTCCGGCCATGCGCGAATTCCTTGACCGTCTGCACCCTGAAAAGCCCCCTAAATACACGCGTGCCACCCTCGAAACCTTGGCCATCATTGCCTACCGTCAGCCTGTCACCCGTGGCGATATGGAGGACATTCGCGGTGTGACCATCAACAGTTTGTTGCTCAAACAACTGGAAGAGCGTGGCTGGGTCGAGGTGATCGGCCACCGTGAAACGGTTGGCAGACCGGCGCTTTACGCCACCACACGTCAGTTTTTAGACGATCTCGGCGTAGAGTCGCTGGACCAGTTGCCCGTTCTGAGCAGTGGCGAGGGTGAAGGCGCTATGCTCGAACAAATCGAGTTCGGTCTGTCGGATTCCGTTGCTGCCGGCGAGGCCGTAGATTCTGCCCAAGGCCTGCTAAGCCAGGATGATGAGGCCCAAGAGTACGCACAAATTGCAACTGTGGCTGACGCAGCCCAGGATGCGGTGCAAGAAGATAACGTCCCGGCTGCCCAACCACCGCTGGCCAGCTGATCGAATTCCGATACCTCCGGCTGCTAAACCATGAAGGCCGGCGGACAACCCCCTGAGCGGGAAGTTTTTTGAAGGGTACAAGCCCTCATACACCTGCAGACCCTGGCTCCGGCCAGGCCGATAGAGGCCTTTAAGCCAAGTAAATGATGAACTCTCCAGACACCCCTATTGCGGCTTCCGTCACTGCCGAGTCGGCAGCACCCTTGGCGGAAACGGCCCCGGCCCTGGCAGCCCAAGCCGAGCCTTCGGATCCTGGCCAGGGACAAGTGCCCAAGCCCGCTCACAAGCACCGGCCGGCAGCCGTGCCGGTTTACCAATTTGAAGATGTGGTCACCGGACAGTTCGATGCCGATGAGGCCGACATCGCCCTGGAGCCGCCCAAGCGTGTTTTGTCGGCACTGCCGGAAAGTCCTAAGCTGCACAAGGTGTTGGCGCAGGCGGGCCTGGGCTCGCGACTGGAGATGGAGCAGCTGATTCTGGAGGGCAGAATTTCGGTGAATGCGGAGCCTGCACACATCGGTCAGCGCATTCAGTTTGGTGACAACGTCAAAGTCAACGGCAAGCCCATCCGCGTGCGTATAGACCCCCCGCCCGCCCGTGTTATTGCTTACCACAAGCCCACCGGTGAGGTGGTAACCCATGACGATCCGCAAAACCGCCCGACCGTTTTTCGGCGTTTGCCCAAGTTGTTTCAGGGCAAGTGGCAGTCGGTCGGACGCCTTGACCTGAACACCGAAGGCTTGCTGTTGCTGACCAGTTCCGGGGAATTGGCCAACAAGCTGATGCACCCGCGTTTGGGTCTGGAGCGTGAATACGCCGTGCGCGTCCTGGGCGCCCTGAACGCCGAAGAAAAAAAGCGTCTGCTTGAAGGTGTGCAGCTCGACGACGGAGTGGCCCAGTTCGGGACCATCGAAGCCGGTGGTGGCGAAGGCGCCAATTGCTGGTACCGCGTGACGATCTCGGAAGGCCGCAACCGTGAAGTGCGCCGTATGTTCGAAGCCGTTGGTCACGCCGTCAGCCGCCTGATCCGCATTCGCTACGGTGCCGTTATGCTGCCGCGTGGCTTGAAGCGGGGCGCCTTTGTTGAGCTCGATGAGCAAGACATTGCAGCACTGACCAACGCCTTGATTCGTTCTGAGGGCAGGGGCGATCAGCGCTCTGCGCACAATCGGCCCGACGGCGGCCCAGGCGGACGCGGACCGCGGCGCGAGCGCCCCGCAGACAACCGTGGTCCGCGCCGGCCAGATGCTTACCGGTCCGACACTTCACGCCCGCCCGTGGAGCCGCAGTTGCTCGACGCTGAGACCGGCGAGGCGCCGGAACCCTATGATTTGCAGCCGCCGCCAATGCGACAGGACGGCGGCCGTGGCGCTGGACGGGGCCCTCGTGGCCCCGGCGGGCCCGGCGGCCCGCGTGGCGGTCAGCGCCAGGGCCAGCCTGGTGGTGCGGTTCAGGGTCAGCAGCGCCGCGGCGACCGCCAACCCAGGCCGGATGGGCCGCCGGCCGGCTCTCAACCCGATCCGATGAAAACATCCTTCGGCTACATAGGCGCTGAAACCTTCACCCGGCAGCGTCAGGCGCAAGGTCAGCGCCGCAGTGGCGGTGGTGGTGGCGGTGGCGGTGGTGGGCCGCGTCGAGGCGGCTCCGGCAATCGGGGTGGTGGCGCCGGCGGAGGCGGCCGCGGCGGCAATCGCTAAAAGCTTGCTATGGCGTCATTTCCTTCCGCCCCGAAGGGATAGGTGCTCAGGTTAAAATCAAAAGCTAAGTTCATATTGAACTGCCCCCAAAAATCAAAATTGAAGGACTTCCATGGCTATCGAACGCACTCTCTCCATCATCAAGCCTGACGCTGTCGCCAAAAACGTCATTGGTCAGATCTATGCCCGCTTCGAAGCTGCCGGCCTGAAAATCGTCGCTGCCAAGTTTGTGCATCTTTCTCGTGGTGAGGCGGAGGCTTTTTACGGAGTGCACCGTGCCCGTCCTTTCTTCAAGGACCTGGTGGACTTCATGGTCTCGGGACCGGTCATGATCCAGGCATTGGAAGGTGAGAATGCGATTCTCAAGCACCGCGACCTGATGGGTGCGACCGACCCGAAGAAAGCAGCGCCAGGCACCATCCGCGCCGATTTCGCTGAAAGCATCGACGCCAATGCGGTTCACGGCTCTGACGCCGCAGAGACCGCACAAGCAGAGATCAGCTTTTTCTTTGCCGGCATGAACATCTACGCACGCTGACATGTTCAACCCGCTGCCTCACTGCCCAGCAACGGGCCGTTGCTGGCCCGGGTGGCGATACTTTGACGGGCTGCGCCCGTTATTCAGACCCGACCTACTAGGTCGGGTTTTGCGTTTTCAGGCGGGGCTCAGTTGACCATGAGCAGCAACTTACTCGACTTTGACCTGGATGCACTGGCCGCTTACTGCGAACAGTTAGGGGAAAAACGTTATCGCGCTACTCAGCTTTTTCGCTGGATTCACCAGCGTGGCGCCAGCGACTTCGGGCAAATGACTGACCTGGCCAAATCGCTGCGCAGCAAGCTCGCCGGCAAAGCGCATGTTCAAGGTTTGAGCGTCCTGTCGCGGCATGACTCGGCCGACGGCACCATCAAATGGTTGTTTGATGTGGGTGCGGGTGATGTCATTGAAACAGTCTTTATCCCGGAGGCCGACCGCGGCACTTTGTGCATTTCTTCGCAGGCCGGTTGCGCCGTGGGCTGCCGTTTTTGCTCGACCGGTCACCAGGGCTTCAGCCGTAACCTGAGCACTGGCGAGATCATTGCGCAGATCTGGTTTGCAGAGCACTTTTTGCGCCAGCACCTGGGTCGCAGCGAGCGCGTGATCTCGAACGTTGTGATGATGGGCATGGGTGAGCCTCTGCAAAACTATGCGCAATTGTTGCCGGCGCTGCGCGTCATGCTCGATGACCATGCCTACGGCCTGTCGCGTCGGCGCGTCACAGTCTCCACCTCAGGCGTGGTGCCCATGATCGATCGTCTTGGGCAGGACTGCCCGGTGGCACTGGCGGTGTCGCTGCATGCGCCTCTGGATGCGCTGCGCGACAACCTGGTGCCGCTGAACCGCAAGTACCCTATCGAAGAGTTGCTGCAAGCCTGCGCGCGTTACCAGGTGCATGCCCCGCGGGACTTCATCACTTTCGAATATTGCATGCTGGATGGTGTGAACGACCAGCCCGAACAGGCGCGGCAACTGGTCGCGTTGATGCGCCAGCATGCGGCGCAGGGCTTGTCTTGCAAGTTCAACCTGATTCCCTTCAATCCTTTTCCTGCTTCCGGCTTGACGCGATCGCCCATGCCGCAGGTGCTGGCATTTGCCCAAATTTTGCTCGATGCAGGGATAGTCACTACCGTGCGCAAGACCCGTGGTGACGATATTGACGCTGCCTGCGGCCAACTCGCCGGTGACGTTCAAGACCGCACTGGTGTAGCTCAGCGCATGGCCAGCCAGCGTCTGGGTATGTTGGCCGGCATCAAGGTCGTGAGCGTGCAGGAGAAGCAGCTGTGATCAGGCTTGCCAGCAGCCTTATTTGCATCAGCTTGACCTTGGCCGCTTGTACCCATAGCGGG
>CAMBWM010000059.1 GCA_945871335.1 Polaromonas sp. YR568
GAGCATCACGGCATGTTTGAGCAAGCCCAGGGCGGAACGCTGTTTTTAGATGAAGTCGGTGAAATGCCGCTGAACCTGCAAGCCAAGCTGCTGCGCATATTGCAAGAGCGCCAAATTATCCGTTTGGGTGGCGACCGCATCATCGACATCGATGTGCGCGTGGTGGTGGCCACCAACAAAGACCTGCGCGCAGCGATTGTGGCGCGCGAGTTCCGTGAAGACCTTTACTTTCGTATCAGCACCTTCAAGCTGCGCGTGCCTGCGCTGCGCGAGCGCCCGGGCGACATTTTGCCGCTGGTAGCGCGTTTGCTGGCACGGCATGCGCCCGCAGACCGTGTGCTCAGCGTGAACGCCCAGGCCCAAGCGGCGCTGCAGGCCTACAGCTGGCCCGGCAATGTGCGCGAACTTGAAAACGTGGTGCTGCGCTCGCTGGTGATGTGCTCTGACAACACGATCACCCTTGAGCACCTGATGTTTGACGAAGCCCCGACACCTGCTCCGCGTGCGCTCGAAGTCGCAACGCCTGCTCAAGCGATTGCAGCCGCATCGCCCTCGCCAGAGCGGCTGTTTGCCGAGCCCTTGCCAGAGCCTGCACCCGCTGGCGCGTTTTGGCCAGCCGCAACCCCCGCCGCCAGCCTGAACACCGAAGACGGCGCTAGCTTGCAGGAAGCCGTCAAGTCCAACGAACACCAGCTGATCATGGCCGCCATCCAGACCACTTTCAGCCGCATGGAAGCTGCGCACAAGCTGGGCATCAGCCCGCGTACTTTGCGCTACAAGCTCGCCAAACTCAAGGTCAACAGCCCGGGCGCCGGCATGGCCCTGGCCAATGACTGACCGCGTTTTAACCAGAATGAACACGAGAGACACACCATGATTGAAAAAGCCACTTCCAGCGCCAATATCCAGTCCATGCTGCAGACCCTGCGCACTCACCAGAGCCAGGCGGCCGGCGGTGTCGCCGGACTGGGCAGCGACGGCCCCGAAAAAACAGGCTTCTCCGACGCTGTGAAGTCCTTGTTTAATCAGGTCAATGAAGCGCAGCAAAGTTCGCGCAGCAAAATTGACGCTTACGAGCGCGGCGAAGACATTCCCCTGACCGATGTGGTGCTGGGCATGCAAAAGTCATCGCTGTCCTTTGAGGCCACCTTGCAGGTGCGCAACAAAGTGCTCAGAGCGTATGAAGACATCATCAACATGCCGGTTTGAGGCCTGCCTGAAAGACATTGACCATGGCTACTAGTTCAACTGCAACCCTTGCGCCCGGCGCTTTTGGCCCGGGTGGATCTTCTGCGGGCTCACTGCCTGCAGTCAGCGGCACGGGCGGCGCTGTGCGCGCCAATCCGGGCGACGCTGGCAATGCTGCTGGCAGCCCCGGGGGTATGCTGACAACCATCGCCGGCCCGATGGGCTCGGTTCGCCAGGTTTTGGACCAGCCGACGATCAGGAAATTACTGCCATTTCTGCTGATGGCCTTGATGCTGCTGCTGTTTGTGGCGGTGTATTCGGCAGTCAACACCCCCAATTACCGCCCGATTGTTGCTGGCATGACCGAAGCCGACCAGCAGGCGGCTTTTGACGCTTTGAAAGCAGGCGATTTCAAGCCGGTGCTGGACGCCGCTAGCGGACAGATCACTGTGCCGGCCAAACGCTATCACGAGGCCCGCATATTCCTGGCTTCCAAGGGTTTGCCCAAGACGGGCCAGGTGGGCCTGGACTCGCTCAAAGACCAGTCTTCCATGACCACCAGCCAGTTCATGGAGCAGGTGCGTTACACCGCCGCCATTGAGCAGGAACTGGTGCGCAGTATTTTGCAAATTGACTCTATTTCTGCAGCCCGCGTGCACTTAGCGCTGGCCAAACAATCAGCTTTTGTGCGCGACCGCACGCCGCCCAAAGCCTCTGTGGTGGTGACGCCGCAGCCAGGCCGCGCCATGTCGCCCACGCAAGTGCAGGCCGTGGTACACCTGGTGGCATCCAGCGTGCCGCTGCTGACCCCCGACAATGTGTCGGTGGTAGACAACATGGGCAAACTGATCACCGATTCGTCAAACGACGCAGCGCTTGGCCTAACCGCCGCGCAGACCCAGCACAAGCAAAAAATGGAAGAGATGTACCGTCTGCGTATCAACCAGATCCTGATGCCGATCGCCGGCGAGTCCAATGTGACGTCGCAAGTCAATTTGTCGCTGGACTTCAGCCAGACCGAAGTGACCACCGAAGACTATGACACCCGGGAAAAAGGTCCGAAAACGCGTTCTGAAGTACTCAGTGAAGACCGTAGCACCATCAAAGATTCGAGCGGTGTGCCGGGCGCACTGTCCAATACACCGCCTGTGGCGCCTTCGGCCACACCGGACACGGCTGCCGGTGCCTCCAAGGCCGGTGACGAGCGTAATAACATCACCGCCCGCAGCACCCGCAACTATGAGTTAGACCGTTCGGTACGCCACGTCAAGAGCGCGACCGGCACGGTGGAGCGTTTGAGCGTGGCTGTGGTGATCAAAGAGCGTGCGCCTACAGTGCAGCCCAAAGACGACAAGGGCGTTGCGCCTGAGCCCCAGCCCAACCCGTACAAGCCTGAAGAAATTGAGCGCATGCAAAGCCTGGTGCGCAGCGTGGTGGGTTTCAATGAAGCCCGTGGTGACGTGATCACCGTGATCCCCGCCCGTTTTGAGCCCGAACCTGTGATCGACCTGAGCGTAGCCTGGTACAAAGATGAAACCATCATGGACCAGATCAAGAGCGGTGTGCTCGGTCTGTTGTTTGTGGTCTTCTTGCTGTTGGTAGTCCGGCCGGCTGTGATGCACATGCTGGGCCGCGAACAAGCCGAAAAAGACGCCGCAGCCGCCCTGGCTTTGACCAAAGCTGTACCGCTGGGCGATGGCGAGCTGAGCGCGGAAGACATGAGCGCCATCCAGCTGGGCGAGGGAGAGACCCTGGAACAGCTCAAAGCCAAGCTCAAACCGAAAAAATCCAGCATTTCGATGGAGATGCTCGACACTGCCAACTCCTACGACGACAAAGTGGCTTTGGTGCGCATGATTGTGGCCGAAGATTCTGCCCGCGTTGCCAGTGTGCTGAAAAACATGATCAAGGCCGGCTGAGGCTGAAAAGGACTACAAAATGGCCGAAAAAGAAGATATTAAACAGCTCACGCCCGAGGAAATCGAGGCGGCAGAAAAACTGCAAAAAGAGCTCAGCGAGATGTCTGGCACCAAACGTGCCGCCGTCCTGATGCTGCTGCTCGGTGAGCAACAAGCCGCTGAGATCATCCGCTTTTTGAACCCCAAAGAAGTCCAAGCGCTGGGTGGCGCCATGGTGTCTGTGGCTGACTTGTCGCAAGAGGCGGTGAATTCCGTTCTGGACGAATTTGTCACGACCATCAAAAAACAAACCAGCTTGGGCTTGGGCACCACCGATTACGTGGAAAAAGTGCTCAAGCGTGCACTGGGCGATGACAAAGCCGCATCGGTGCTGGGCCGCATCATGCCGGGCCAGAGCAGCAAGGGATTGGATATTTTGAGCTGGATGGACGCCCGCTCGATTGCGGAGATGATTCGCGGCGAACACCCGCAAGTCAGCGCCATTATTTTGTCGGTGCTGGAAAACTCCGTGGCTGCCGACGTGTTGGCCTACCTGCCGCCGGAAAGCCGTGCGGAAATCATTCAGCGCGTGGCCAGCCTGGAGGTGGTTCAGCCTTCAGCGATGGAGGAGCTGGAAGCCATTATGAAAAAGCAGTTCTCCAACAATTCGTCGGCACAGTCCTCGAGTTTTGGTGGTATCAAGGCAGCGGCCAAGATCATGAACTTCACCAAGACTGCGCTGGAAGCCTCGGTCATGACCAGCCTGGGTGAGCTTGACCCCGACTTGATGCAAAAAATTCAAGACAATATGTTCACCTTCGACAACCTGGTGAGCGTGGACAACCGCGGTATTCAGGTGCTGATGCGCAATGTCGAGCCCGACTTACTGATGATTGCCATGAAGGGTGCCGGCGATCCCGTCAAGGACAAATTCTTTGGCAATATGTCTGAGCGTGCGCGGGGTATGTTCCGCGATGACATGGAGGCCAAAGGCCCGCTGCGCATTGCCGACGTCGAGGAAGCTCAAAAAACCATCATGCGCATAGCCCGTAAGCTGTCCGATGCCGGCGACTTGGTGCTGGGCGGAGGCGATGACTTTGTCTGACCTTGCTGCATTGCGGGCGCCACGTGAGCGTACTGCGCGTGTTTGGCAGGCGCTAGACCTTTTACAGTCGGGCAGCGGCAACAGCGCTTTTGTGCGCAAGTCCTGGTCAGACGCGCCCAAGCAGGCGTTTGCCACCCACGTGGTCAAGACCTGGTCCCCAACCGGACAGGAAGACGGCTTCGACGCGCAAGCCCTTGACAGGCTGGGCGGTGAGGGTGTGTCGGCCGATGCGGCACTCTCGCCGGCCGACGCTGCAGCGGCCACCCTGGCACTGACTGAAGACGCCCTGGAGGCAGAACGTCAGGGCGCTTACGACAAAGGCCTGGAGGAAGGCCGTCGCCAGGTACGCGAAGAATGGAATACCGAAAAGAAAAAAACCCGTTCGACCAGTGAATCCATCATGGTCGAGCTGGACGCTGCGGTGCGCCGCGTCATTGACACGCCGGACAAACTCTACGAACCCATCAAACGCCTGGCCTTGCATTTGGCTGAGCAATTGGTGCTGGCTGAGTTGACTGTGTCCTCGCAAGCCATTGAAAGGCTGGTGCGCCGCTGTGTGGATGAGCTGGCGCCGCAACGGCTGGCGCCCATCACTGTGGAGCTCAATGCGGCTGATCTGGCTGTGCTGCAGGCCATGCCGGTCACTAGCCCGGCGGCAAACAATGTGAGCAGCGGCAACACCAGCGAAAACAACAACACATCGACAAAGCCTGAAGGCGCGCCTGCCAAACCAACTGCGCCGCAATGGCCTTGGCATTTGCAGGCCAGCGAAGACCTGTTACCCGGCAGCGTACGCGCCAGCGCCAGCGATGCAGTGGTCAGCGACTTGATTGAACACCGGCTGGAAGTGCTGGCCCGCGGTTTGTTATTGGACAGCACGCGCGGCATGGCCCAGTCGGCCTTTCAGCCCTCACGCATGGCTGCACGCATGTCCGGTGAGCGCGAAGTGGTGGACGCGCAGCCGCGTATGTCTCCTGCACCTGCACCGACCCGCTCATTTGCCGCACCGATGCCGCAAGATCTGCAAGACATGGACGACAGGGCTGCTGATGACCGAGCCGATGAGCTGGCGCAAAGTGACGCCGGTTCAGAGGCGCCTGAGACTTTTGACGATCTGGACCTCTCCTCGATGGATTTACCCGACCTCAACCTGGACGGAATCGACGCGCAGGCCGACTGGAAAAACCAAACGCCGGATGCTGAGCTGGATAACGGTCAATTCGATGATTTAAACCCTGAAGCGGACAAGCGTGATGTCTGATTTTGCGCAGGAAGTACAGCGGAGCATGGCGCAGATTCGCGGGCCTCGGCCAGAGCGCTCCGGCACGCTGGTTCGGCTGGTGGGTATGCGCCTTGAAGCGCGCGGCATCATGGCGCCCATCGGCACCTGTTGCGAAGTCATTGGCGAAGGCGGTCAGCGCATCGAGGCCGAGATTGTTGGCTTTAGCGACAAAACTCTTTACCTCATGCCCTTTACGGAGCCCACCGGCATAGGCCCTGGCTCGCTGGTGCGGGCACTGCCTGACACCGGCTTTGCCACCCTGGGGCCTGAACTGCTGGGTCGCGTGATTGACGGTCGGGGTGACCCCTTGGACGGCAAACCCAAACCGCAAGGCGCAACGCGCCTGAGCCTGCACGGCCTGCCGATCAACCCCATGGAGCGCGGACCGATTGACCGTGTGCTGGATGTGGGCGTCAAGGCCATTAACGGCTTGCTCACACTGGGGCGCGGTCAGCGCATTGGTTTGGTGGCCGGTTCCGGCGTGGGCAAAAGTGTGCTCTTGGGCATGTTGACCCGCTTCACCAAAGCAGATGTGGTGGTGATTGGTCTGGTGGGCGAGCGGGGCCGCGAAGTGCAGGCTTTTATCCGCGAGTCCCTGGGCGAAGAAGGCCTGGCCAAGTCGGTGGTGGTGGCTGCGCCGGCCAATGTCTCGCCGGTGCTGCGCCTGAAAGCCGCCCACATGACGCACCTGATTGCCGAGTACTTTCGCGACCAAGGCAAAGATGTATTGATGCTGGTGGACAGCTTGACCCGCGTGGCCCATGCCCAACGCGAGATCGGTCTGGCCATTGGCGAGCCGCCAACGGCCAAGGGCTACCCGCCTTCGGTCTTTGCGTTGCTGCCTAATTTGATTGAACGTGCCGGTGTCGGGCGCAACGGCCACGGCTCCATCACAGCCATTTACACCGTGCTGGCCGAGGGCGACGACGCCAACGACCCGATTGTGGATATCGCCCGCGCTTCGCTGGACGGGCAGGTGATGCTCTCCCGCAAGCTGGCTGACGCGGCGCACTACCCGGCGATTGATTTGACCGGTTCTATTTCCCGTTTGTCGCAAACCTTGCTCAGCCCGGAAGACATGAAACTGGCCAACCGCTTCAGACGGCTGTGGTCGCTGTACCAGCAAAACGTTGACTTGATTCAGGTGGGCGCTTACGAGGCCGGCTCCAATCCCGAGGTGGACGAAGCCATTCGCTTGCGCGCCGACATGGAAACTTTTTTACGGCAAGACATGCACATTGGCGAAGTCGAGGTGAGCACCCGCGAGGGATTGCGCCGCCTGTTCGCCGAATGATGTGACTTGTTCACCCTATTTTTTGACCCTTTAATATGTTGACCGGAGCCAAACCATGAATGCACCCAGAGCTTGTTGGACTGTTCTGGCCCAAAAAGCGCAAGACCAGGTTAGCCTGGTCCAGGCTGAAATGGCCCAGGGCAGGGCGCGTTTGTTGTCTTTGCAGGCCAGCCGTGAGCGGCTGCAAAAGCTGTATGAGGACTACCAAAAAGAACCCGCGAATCCGGACGCCAGCGCCGGTATGCAGGGAACCATGAACCAGCGGCAATTCAGCTCACAGTTGTTGACGCTAATGGACCGTGTGCAGCATGACTTGGCGCAAACCGAATCGGCCTTGAAACACTGCCGTGTGCGCTTGAACGAAGCCGAGCGCGAGCGCTTGAAAATGCAGTCACTGGTAGAACAGGATTTGTTGGCATTCAATGCCCATACCAAGCGTCGCGAACAGCGGCAAATGGACGATTTAGGCGTTTTGCAGTTCAATTTTCAGTCCCGCTGAGATGAACCCATCGGGCGGCTTGCAATGGCACTTTCGGGCCTGGCGCTCGAAGTCTTTGTGGTCGCCAACCTGCGGGCAATTGGCCGCTTGGCTAACGCAGTCGCAGCCCAAGTCGAAACAGTTGATATTGCTCGGGCCCAGCGCCGGCTGGATGCTGCCATCTGACTGGCTGCTGCGCTTCGAATACATCCACGCTATTGACCTGGACCCGCTGGCACCCTGGCTGTTTGCTCGGCGTCACGGCGCGGCTCTTCTGGCCGGCCGCGTGCGCTGGCAATACCAAAGTGCTGACGCGCTGACCGAGTTGCCCCGACTTTTACAAGCCTATCCGCAAGCCTGTGTGTTTTTTGACAACGTGCTGGGGCAACTGCGCTTTCATGTGCCTAAGGGGCAGGATCCGCAGCAGTTTGTCGCGCATCATTTGACGCAAATTAGGCGCCACTTGCAGGGACGCGAATGGGGCAGTGTGCATGACCTGCTGTCCGGCCCCGCCAAAGGGCTGAGCTCCGGGCAAGATTTCCCGGCGTCGCGTATGCAAATAAGTGATGCCAGCTCAAGTTCTGCGCCAGCCAGTCAGCCAGATACCGCCTGGCTGGCCGCTGCCCGCCCGCATGGCCAGTGGTTAGACCATCTCACCGACGCCGTGTTTCCAGCATCAACAGCCGTGCAGAACATGGCCTGGGCGTTCAAGCCGCGTTACTGGCATTGGTTGCAGGCCGGGTGGGTAGGGCCGGGCCGGAACTGAAGGGCCCAAGCCGCCTTTGGCGACGCCAAGCATTGGATAATGTCGTCAAACAAGTGCGCCAGCCAACGCTCATAGCCTTTGCCGGCCTCAAGTTTGCGGTGATGAGACCGATTTCTTTACTGATATCCTCTTCAGATCGCGTGCGCACGGTTGTGGGGCGGATGAAACTATCAACAGCGGGCGGCTTTTCGGGCTGGCTTTGCAGGACTGACCGATGAAAAGAATTCTTGCTGAGGTGTTGCTCGTATTGGCGCTGGGCGCTGCGGCTTTTTTTGGCTGGACCAATTGGAAAAGCAACACGGCCAATGGGGGTCAGGTCGCCGAGCTGACAACCCAGGTCGAGGAGTCCGGCAAAAAGCTGAAAGCCGCTGAAGAGGCTTTGGCGGAAGCTTTGGCTGAGACCGCCAAGCAAATAGATCCGCTTAAAACCAAGTCGCTGGAGCTCGATGCGGTTCGCACCGCCATGTCGAGCGGCGAAACACTCAAAGACCTGGAAGCTGCCTATAAGAAAGAAAAATCGCTCTCGCCTGATCGGCTGGTGGGTCTGGGTGCGATTCGTCTGCTCACCAAAGGCAGCAAGGACCCGGCCACTGTAGAGGCCTTCAAAAAAGCCCTGGAGAGCGCCGACTGGTCGGGCCGTAAACAGGTTATTTGCGCCGCCCAGAATGCGCTTGCAGCGGCGGGCGAAAAAGTCAACATCATGTCGGAGTGCGAAGGATCTGGCCAGCCGGCTGAAAAAGGGTCGGGCGCTAAATCAGGCGGGCATAGCAGCAAAGTAGGTGATGACAAGCATGCTGTGCACTGGGGCTACGAAGGCGCCATGGGCCCTGAATCCTGGGGCAATGAGTTTCCGACCTGCGCCCGGGGCAAGTTGCAGGCACCGCTGGATATCAGAGGCCCGTTTGAAAAAGCCTTATTCAATGTGTCGCCTGACTACAAGAGTGGGCCGCTGAAAATCATCAATAATGGCCACACCATCCAGGTCAATGTGCCACCGGGCAGCAAACTGCGCATAGACAGCCAGCCTTTTGAGTTGGTGCAGTTCCACTTTCACCGCCCTAGCGAAGAGCAGATCAACGGCAAACCCTCAGCCATGGTGGCTCACTTTGTCCACAAAAATAGCGAAGGCCGTTTGGCCGTGCTGGGTGTGATGCTCAAAGAGGGCAATGAAAACCCCGGTATCAAAACGCTTTGGACCCATGCACCGGCCAAAGAAGGCCCCGAAGTCTCACCCGAAGGTGTGAGTTTCAACCCGGGCAATCTGCTGCCGCGTGAGTACGAGTTCTACAGCTACGAAGGCTCCTTGACCACCCCGCCCTGTACCGAAGGCGTGCGGTTTTTCATTCTGAAGTCTCTGGTGAATATTTCCAGAGAACAGGTCGAAGCTTTTCCCTTCAAGAAAAACGCCAGGCCGGTGCAGCCGCAAAACGGCCGAGCCATCGCGGGCTGATCGCAGGCGGCCTGAAGCGGGGTGACGCTCCGCTTTGCCCGACTTAGGCTGTGGCGGTCTCTATTTGGTCGGTGAGTTCGAGCCAGCGCTCTTCCAGCGCTTGCAGTTCAACGTCCACGGCTTTGAGGCGTTTGCCATCTTTGGCCATCTCGGCCGGGGCGACGGAAGCCGCCAGCTTGGCTTGTAGGGACTGGCGCTCTGTGCTGAGTGTTTTCATTTGCGCATCGACTTTGTCGAGCTCTTTTTTCAAGGGCTTGAGGTCGGGTTTGGGTGCCGGTGTTTTGGCCGCTGCAGCCACAGCTTTGGGGGCCGGGGTGTTGCTGGCTTTTTTGGCTTCTTCGCGCTGGCGTTTGGCTTCATCGAGCAGGTAGCGCTGGTAGTCGTCCAGGTCGCCGTCAAACGGCGCCACGCCGCCGTGCGACACCATCCAGAATTCGTCGCACACTGCGCGCAGCAGCGCCCGGTCGTGGCTGACCAGCATGACGGTGCCTTCAAACTCATTGAGCGCCATCGACAGCGCTTCGCGGGTGGCCAGGTCCAGGTGGTTGGTCGGCTCGTCGAGCAGCAACAGGTTAGGGCGTTGCCAGACAATCATGCACAGCACCAACCTGGCTTTTTCGCCGCCGCTCATGCTGCCCACCGACTGCTTGACCATGTCGCCGCCGAAGTTGAACTGGCCTAAAAAGCTGCGCAAATCCTGTTCGCGCGTTTGCTGGCCGCTGATCTTGCCCGCCGCAGTAACTTCTTTGACCAGCCGGATCATGTGCTCAAGCGGGTTGTCGGCGGGGCGCAGCACGTCGAGCTCTTGCTGGGCAAAGTAGCCGATGTTCAGGCCCTTGCCTTCGAGCATCTCGCCTTCAATTGGGGCCAGCGCACGGGCCACTGTTTTGACCACGGTGGACTTGCCCTGACCGTTGGCGCCCAGAATGCCGATGCGCTGACCGGCCAGCACCGACTTGCTGACGTTTTGCACGATGACCGTGGGCGGTGTGCTGTCGGGTGCGTCTTCCGGGGCCGGGTAGCCGAAGTAGACATTTTGCATCGACAGCATGGGGTTGGGCAGGTTGGCCGGCTCTTTGAACTCGAAGGTGAAGTCGGCTTCGGCCAGCAAGGGCGCGATTTTCTCCATGCGGTCCAGCGCCTTGACACGGCTTTGCGCTTGCTTGGCTTTGCTGGCCTTGGCCTTGAAGCGGGCAATGAACTTTTGCAGGTGGGCAATCTTGTCTTGCTGCTTGGCGTAAGCGCCTTGCTGCAGCGCCATTTGTTCTGCGCGCAGGTCTTCAAACTTACTGTAGTTGCCGCCGTAGCGTGTGAGCTTGGCGCTTTCAATGTGCACGGTGAAGTCGGTCACGGCATCTAAAAATTCGCGGTCATGGCTGATCACCAGCATGGTGCCCTGGTAGCGTTTGAGCCAAGCTTCCAGCCAGACCAGTGCGTCCAGGTCCAGGTGGTTGGTGGGCTCGTCGAGCAGCAACAAATCCGACGGGCACATCAGCGCTCTAGCCAGTTGCAAGCGCATGCGCCAGCCCCCGGAAAAGCTGTTGACCGGGTTGTCAAGCTCGCTGACCTTGAAGCCCAGGCCTAGGATCAGCGCCTGGGCGCGGGCCGGAGCGTCATGCGCGCCGGCGTCATACAAGTCCATGTAGGCGTGGGCCATGCGGTCGCCGTCTCCGCTGGCGTCGGCAGCATCGACCTCCGCTTGTGCGGCTTGCAAGACCACATCGCCCTCGATGACGTAGCTGGTGGCGCTTTGTTCGGTTTCGGGCATGTCCTGGGCAACCTGCGACATGCGCCACTGCGCCGGGATATAAAACTCGCCGCCGTCTTCATGCAGCGTGCCGTTCAGCATGGCAAACAGAGATGATTTGCCCGCACCGTTGCGCCCGACCAGGCCGACTTTTTCGCCGGGGTTGAGGTTGACTGACGCACTGTCGAGAATCACTTTAGCGCCGCGTCGCAG
>CAMBWM010000060.1 GCA_945871335.1 Polaromonas sp. YR568
CCCTGCAAATATTTAAAGCCCGCAATTCGCTGTCAGTGGTTGCCGGGCCGGGTGCTACAGACTTTGCAGCCGGGTGCGCGCCGGGTGCCAATTTCGCTCCAGCGCATGTGCAGTGCGTCCAGCATCAACAGCCGTCCAGCCAATGACTCGCCGGCACCGCAGAGCAACTTGAGTGCCTCTGCAGCCTGCATGCTGCCAATGATGCCCACCAGAGGTGCAAATACGCCCATGGTCGCGCACTGGGTTTCCTCAGGGGCCTCTTCTTCAGGAAACAGACAGGCATAGCAGGGGGACAGGGGCTCGCGCGTGTCAAAAACCGACACCTGTCCATCCATGCGCAGTGCTGCGCCTGAGATCAGCGGCTTGCCGTGTTGTACGCAGGCCTTGTTGATGGCATGGCGGGTTTGAAAATTGTCGGTGCAGTCGAGCACCACGTCGGCCGCCTGTACCCAGGTGTGCAGCGCCTGGCCTTCAGCTCTGGCAGTGATTGCCGTGACAGCAACGTCCGGGTTAATCTGGCCAATCGCTGCGGCGATCGAGTCGGCCTTGAACGTACCCACGCGCGCCAAGGTGTGGGCAATTTGCCGTTGTAAATTGGTGGCATCAACGCGGTCATGGTCCACCACCGTGATGCGGCCGACACCGGCGCTGCCCAGGTACAAAGCCGCCGGAGAGCCAAGGCCTCCTGCGCCGATGACCAGGGCATTGGCGGCCAGCAGGCGAGCCTGACCCTCAACACCGATTTCTTCGAGCAGGATATGCCGCGAGTAACGCAGCAGCTGGGAGTCGTTCATGGCAGGCACAAGGCTGCGGGCTTGGCCGGTTTTGGCGATCAGTCTTCTTTTTTCTCTGCCTTGCGCTCGACCATGGTCTTGCTGGTCACGACCGGGCGGCCCTTGAGATGGTTGAGAGCCTGCATCAGCGGAAAGTCCTTATCGCTGCCGAACTCGGGCGGACGGCGTTGCTCTGGGGATTTACGCGACTCTTCTTCAAGTCGCTTCATAGCTTCTTCGCGGGCCTTTTCACGGGCCGGGTCTTTGGCCTCAGCGCCCTGGCCGCTGTTGAGGTGTTTTTCCAGGTCGGCTTCGCGCGTGCGCAAGGCAGCAAAGGGGCTGCCTTCTAAGGTTTCATCGACCATCCTGTCCGGAATAATGCCCTTGGCCTGAATGGATTTGCCACTGGGCGTGTAATACCGTGCGGTGGTGAGTTTCAGACCTGTGTCCGGTCCCAGCGGACGCACCGTCTGCACCGAGCCCTTGCCAAAGGTTTGGTTGCCCATGATGATGGCGCGCTTGTGGTCTTGCAGTGCGCCGGCCACGATTTCACTGGCCGAAGCTGAGCCTTCGTTGACCAGCACCACCAGGGGCACTGATTTGAGTGCAGCGGGCAGGCGCTTGAGCGGATCGGCACCGCGGCGTGCATAAAACTCCGGCGATGCTTTGTAAGTGAATTTACTTTCTGCTAACTGGCCGTTGGTGGACACCACAGTCACGTTCTCAGGTAAAAAAGCCGCTGACACGGCGACAGCCGCATCAAGCAGGCCGCCCGGGTCGTTGCGCAGGTCCAGCACCAAGCCTTTGAGCTTAGGCTCTTGCTTGTAAATTTGCTCAAGTTTGGTAACGAAGTCTTCGACAGTGCGCTCCTGGAACTGGCTCAGTCGGATCCAGGCATAGCCGGGCTCAACCACTTTGCTGCGCACAGATTGCGTACGGATTTCTTCGCGCGTTATCGACACCGGGAAAGTACGGTTCTCGTCTTTGCGGAAAATGGTCAACAAGACCTTGGTCTTGGGCTCACCGCGCATTTTTTTGACAGCCTCATTGAGGGAAAGTCCCTTGACAAAGGAGTCATCAATTTTGGTGATCAGGTCGTTGGGCTTGAGGCCGGCACGGTCTGCAGGCGAGCCCTCGATCGGGGAGACCACCTTGACCAGGCCGTCTTCTTGGCTGATTTCAATGCCGACGCCGACAAAACGGCCGGTCGTGCCTTCACGGAATTCTTTGAAGGACTTTTTGTCAAAATAAACCGAGTGCGGGTCCAGGCTGGCGACCATGCCTGAGATGGCGTCTGTGATGAGTTTTTTATCGTCAACCGGCTCGACGTAGTCGCTTTTGACCATGCCGAATACCGCAGCAAGTTGTTGCAACTCCTCCAGAGGCAAGGGGGTCATAGCGCCCCTGGCAACAGCTTGCAACTGGACGGTCGTCAGCGCGCCGGCCATGGCACCGACTGCGATCCAGCCACAGATCTTTAATTTCTGACCCATACACACACCCTGGTTGGCCTTGCTTCAGGCATTTCGGCAACACATGTTACGCACACCCCAGCAGGAATCTCGAACAATATACACCTTGGCGGCCCTACTTGCATCGACTTGCAAGTATGGCCGGACTAAAGTTGTTTCAGACGCCGCCGTGGCTGGCAACCGCCGCGGCTGCTTTGGCAATGGCCTGAGCGTCGCCCAGGTAGTAGTGGCGGATCGGCTGCAAATCCGCGTCCAGTTCATAAACCAGGGGGATGCCGTTGGGTATGTTCAGCCCCACGATGTCTTCGTTGGAAACGTTGTCCAGGTACTTGATCAGCGCCCGAATTGAGTTGCCGTGTGCAGACACCACAATGCGTTTGCCCAACTTGATGGCAGGCGCCATGGATTCGTTCCAAAAAGGCAGCACGCGGGCGACCGTGTCTTCCAGGCACTCAGTCAGGGGCACTTGGTCGGGTTGCAGTTTGGCGTAGCGCGGGTCTTGGCGCTCGCAACGCGCGTCGTCTGAGCCCAGTGCAGGCGGCGGGGTGTCGTAGCTGCGGCGCCAGGCCAGCACCTGGGCGTCGCCGTATTTTTGAGCCATTTCGGCTTTGTTCAGGCCCTGCAGCGCGCCGTAGTGACGCTCGTTGAGCCGCCAGCTGTGCACCACCGGCAGCCAGGTGCGCCCCATTTCGTCCAGCACATGCCAGAGAGTGCGCGTGGCTCTTTGGAGCACGCTGGTGTAGGCCAGGTCAAAGTCGTAGTTTTCTGCCTTGAGCAACTTGCCGGCGCTCAGAGCCTGGTCAATGCCATTGGGCGTCAGGTCCACATCGGTCCAGCCCGTGAACCGGTTTTCAAGGTTCCAAGTGGACTCGCCGTGACGGATAAGCACTAATTTGTACATGGGATAGTTCGTAAAAAGGGCAGAAAAAACGAGGTGTTAAACAGCTGGAAAAATTTTCTTAGAACGTCGGTTTAGGGGTCTTGCCAACTGGCCGGCTGCGCCAGTCTTGCCCTGCATTCTAAAATCACTCTTTAACTGCCCTGTGGCGCAACACTCAAAAGGTTCAAATTGAAATTTCTCATCGACAACTGGATGCTGATTTCTGTCGCACTTGCTTCTGGCGGGATGCTCCTGTGGCCCCTGATTGCCGAGAGCGCCTCGGCCGGCAAGCTGAGCCCAACGGCTGCCGTTCAACTCATCAACCGTGAAAAGGCGGTGGTGATCGACGTGGGCGAACCGCATGAATTTGCTACCGGCCACGTTGGCGGCTCCAAAAATATTCCCTTTGGTCAACTCGAAGAAAAACTGCCTGGCCTGGTCAAAAACAAGGCCTTGCCCGTGATTCTGGTGTGCCCGCTGGGCGCGCGTGCCGGTCGTGCGGTGGCGGTTGCCAAAAAAATGGGCTATGAGCAGGCTCAAAGCCTGGGCGGCGGGCTCAAATCATGGCGTGAAGCCAATCTTCCAGTTGAAAAAGCCTGAAAAAGACAGGAGCTCTGAATATGCCTACCGTCAAGATTTACACCACCGGCACCTGCCCCTACTGCCTTCAGGCCAAAGCCTTGCTCAAGCAGCGCGGCGTTGCCGAACTCGAAGAAATCCGTGTGGACCTGTTGCCCGGCCAGCGCGAAACCATGATGCAGATCACCGGCCGGCGCACCGTACCCCAGATTTTTATCGGGCAAACCCATGTGGGCGGCTGTGACGACCTGGTCGCGCTGGACGGCCGTGGCGGCTTGCTGCCATTGCTTGCCGCGGCTTGAGACTCCCACGCCGTCCGGCCTGAGATAATCTCCCGTCAGGGTCTTGAGTCGACCGACGTCTTACTTCATATCGTTTTTGAAAGAGCACCATGGCAGAAGCCAATCTTGAACCGGTTTTTCAGATTCAGCGCGTTTACCTTAAGGACGTTTCGCTGGAGCAGCCCAATTCCCCCGAAATCCTGCTGCAGACTGAGCAACCCAACGTGGACATCCAGCTTGGGGTAGAAACCAAGCCGGTGGCAGACGGTTTGTATGAGGTCACTGTGACCGCCACCGTTCACACCAAGATCCAAGATAAGACGGTCTTCATGGTTGAAGCCAAGCAAGCCGGCATTTTTGAAGTGCGCAACATCGATGCCGAGCAGCTTGGCTCAATCTTAGGCATTGCCTGCCCGCAGATTGTTTACCCCTATCTGCGCGGCAACGTAGCGGACGTGATTCAGCGCGCAGGCTTTCCGCCTGTGCATCTGGCCGAAATTAACTTCCAGGCCATGTACCAGCAGCAGGTCGAAGCTGCCAGCCAGGCTGCTCCCCAGACCATTGCATAAACATTGAACGCCGCCCTGCACACCGTTCGGGCAACTCCTGGGGGCAACGCGGTATGAAAATCTGCGTCTTGGGTGCCGGAGCTTGGGGCACAGCGCTGGCTGTATCGGCCAGCAGCCAGACCCACACGCAGCATGTGATCAAGCTTTGGGCGCGCGATCCGGCGCTGGTCAGTGCCATGCAAAGCACCCGGCAAAACCAGCGTTATCTGCCGGGTATCGCACTGCCCGAGGCCCTGCAAGTGGCCGGCGGCACAGCGAGCTCCTTAGAGGCGACTGTGGCCGGACAGGACCTGGTCATCATCGCCACCCCCATGGCCGGGCTGCGCAGTGTATTGCTGTGCTTGCAGGCGGCCAAAGTACGCGCGCCTGTGGTCTGGTTGTGCAAGGGCTTTGAGTCGCCAGACGAGAAGGCCCCGGACGAGGGCGGCTTGCTGGCCCATGAAATTTGTGCGCAGATTGCACCCGAGCTGGTAGCGGGCGTGCTCAGCGGGCCGAGTTTTGCGCGCGAAGTTGCGCTGGGCCAGCCTACCGCGCTGGTGGCGGCCAGCGAGCATGCCGCCGTGCGAGACGCTCTGGTAGCGGCTTTTCACCGGCCGACCTTGCGCGTCTACGCCAGCCAGGACATGGTCGGTGTTGAGGTGGGCGGCGCTGTTAAAAATGTGCTGGCGATAGCCAGCGGCTTTTGTGACGGCCTGCAACTCGGGCTCAATGCGCGGGCCGCTTTGGTCACCCGCGGCCTGGCCGAAATGACCCGTCTGGGTGTGGCGTTGGGTGCGCGTGCCGACACCTTTACCGGCTTGTCGGGTTTGGGCGATTTAGTACTGACTGCCACTGGTGATCTCAGCCGCAATCGACAGGTCGGTGTTCTGCTGGCCCAGGGTCAGACACTGGCGCAGGCCGTGGCCAGCCTGGGCCATGTGGCTGAAGGTGTTTACTGCGCGCGAACGGTGGTGCAAAGGGCCCGTGCCCTGGGTGTTGAAATGCCGATTTCGCAGGCCGTGGTGGCCCTGCTGGACGGCCACCTGAGTGCGGCGCAGGCGGTGGCTTACTTGATGGGCCGCGACCCCACTGTCGAGCTCGGCTGAGCCCGACGGCTTAAATTTCGATGTTGTCGATCAGCCGGGTCATGCCCAGCTTGGCCGCGCCGAGCACCACCAGCGGATCGCTGGCCAATACTTCGTTTTGCGGCACCAGTAAATCACTGCGTCTGCGCACGCTCAGGTAGTCGGGTTTCCAGCCGCGCCGCGCCAGCGTTTGCATGGCGGCGGCTTCGAGCTCAGGCAATTGCGCCAATCGCGCGCCCTTGGCAGCCTGGCCCAGTGCTTTGAGGGCGATCAACAGCTGCACGGCTTCTGCACGCTCAGTTGTACTCAGGTAGCTGTTGCGCGAGGACAGCGCCAGGCCGTCCTCCGCGCGCTGTGTTTCGCCGGCAATGATCTCTATGGGTAAGGCCAGTTGTTGCACCATGCGCTGCACTACCAGCACCTGTTGGTAGTCTTTTTTGCCGAAAGCCGCTACGCCCTCGGGCATGCCGGCAAAAACACAGGAAAAAAGTTTGAGCACAACGGTGCTGACCCCAATGAAAAAGCCGGGGCGAAAATGCCCTTCCAGAATGTCCGACAACTCCGAGGCCGGGTGTACCTTGTAGGTCTGCGGTTGAGGGTAGAGCTCTTTTTCGCGCGGTGCAAACAGCAGGTTGCAGCCGGCCGCCTCCAGGCGCTGGGCATCGGCGTCCAGCGTGCGAGGGTAGCTGTCAAAGTCTTCGTTCGGTGCGAATTGAAGGCGGTTGACAAAAATGCTGGAGACCGTCACGTCGCCCAAGGTACGTGCTTGTTTGACCAATGCAATATGCCCGTCGTGCAGATTGCCCATGGTGGGCACAAAAGCCGGGCGCTTGAAGCCTTGCAGATGCCGACGCAGATCGGCAATGGTGTGAACGATATGCATGCAGAAAATCCTTGCAGCGGGAGATATAAAAAATAGGGGTTGTGGCCTACCAGGCGTGCTGTGCGTCCACCGGAAAACTACCGTCCTTGACGGCACGCACATAGGCCTCGATGGCGCCGCGCACGCTGCCACTGCCATCCATGAAGTTGCGCACAAAGCGTGGCATCTTACCCAGGTTGATACCTAGCATGTCGTGCAGCACCAGCACCTGGCCTGCGGTGTCCCGACCCGCGCCTATGCCGATGGTGGCGCAGCGTGAGAGCTCGGTAGTCAGCGCCGCAGCCACGGCCGCCGGCACCATTTCAAGCACCAGCATGGAGGCGCCTGCGTCTTGCAACTCGAGTGCCTGCTGGCGCAGCAGCGTGGCGGCTTTGTCACCCCGGCCTTGCACCCGGTAGCCGCCCAGCGCGTGCACGGTCTGCGGCGTCAGCCCCAGGTGGGCGCAGACCGGAATGCCGCGCTCAACCAGAAAGCGCACGGTCTCAGTGGTCCAGCCGCCGCCTTCGAGCTTGATCATGTGCGCACCCGCCTGCATCAGCACGCTGGCGCTTCGCAGGGCTTGCTCGCGCGACTCCTGGTAGGTGCCAAAGGGCAGGTCGCCGATCAGCCAGGCAACGGCATGCGAGCGGCGCAGGCCGTTGGCTACGCATTCGGTGTGGTGCCGCATGGTCTCTAGCGACACGCCGACCGTGCTGCTCAGGCCCTGGCAGACCATGCCCAGAGAGTCGCCAACCAGGATGCATTCGACACCCGCGGCATCGGCAACGGCGGCGAAGGTCGCGTCATAGGCGGTGAGCATGGTGATTTTTTCGCCCTGCTGATGCAGTTCGCGCAGGCGCGGCAAGCTCACGGGCTTGCGCTGCGAGGGTGTGGAAGCTGGCGGCAGGGTGCCGTAGGCAGAGGCCTGGCTGTCAGCAGGGGGTATGGATGCGGATGAACTCATGTTGGCTCCCGGATGCGCTGAGACTGTTCAGCTTACGCTTGAGTTGGCGGGTCGAAAAGCAAAAGAAATGGACTGTATCAGGACGTTGCCGGCCCGTGACCGGTGTGGCTTGTCGCACTCAGGCCGGCGTATAGGCCAGCCGGACATAAATTGGCGCAAATGCTTCGGCCTGGGTCACGTCGATCAGGCCTTCCTTGCACAACTCCAGCATGGCAATGAAGGTCACCACCAACACCGGCATGCCGCGCGTGGTGTCAAACAGATCTTCAAACACGACAAAGCGGCTGCTCTGGAGTTTGCGCAGCACAATGCTCATGTGCTCGCGCACGCTGAGCGCTTCTCGGCTGATGACGTGGTGTTGCACCAGTCGAGCGCGCTTGACGATGTCGCGCCAGGCGTCTTGCAGGTCCACCACATGGACATCCGGAAAGCGTGGCTGCAGCGCCTGCTCGACATACACCTGGGCCCGCAAAAAATCCCGGCCGAACTGCGGAATCTCATTGAGTTGGTGCGCAGCCAGCTTGATCTGCTCATACTCCAGCAAACGGCGCACTAGTTCGGCGCGCGGGTCCTCTGCCTCCTGCCCCTCTGCGGTTTTCTTAGGTGGCAGCAGCATGCGTGACTTGATTTCAATCAGCATGGCCGCCATCAACAGGTACTCGGCCGCCAGTTCCAGGTTGGTCGATCGGATCTCGTCCACATAGGCCAAATACTGCCGGGTGACAGCAGCCATGGGGATGTCCAAAATATTGAAGTTCTGCTTGCGGATTAAGTAAAGCAGCAAATCCAGCGGGCCTTCGAAGGCTTCGAGAAAAACCTTCAGGGCATCCGGCGGAATGTACAAGTCGTGCGGCATTGCAAAGAGCGGCTCGCCGTAGAGCTTGGCCAATGCCACCTGGTCGATCACCCCGGGCATGTTTGGCCCCCCATCTTGGGCCGCCGGCAGCAGCATGCCCTCGCCGGCGGTCGGCCGGTCGGTGTTGGGGTTTGGGTGAGAAGAGTTGTTCATGAGATTGAAACGGGCTGAGCCGGCTCAGTCAGAGGCTGCAAAGGCAGGCGTGCCACCGGGCAGGCTGCCATGCCGGCACAGGCTCATTGACCCTTTGGATGCTGACCGGTCAGGTAAACATAGGCTTGCTGGTCAAGCCGGCCATCTTCGAAGCCCTGCTCGGCGCTGCGGTCCAGCTGTTTGTCCCAAAGCAGCGCCCGGCCGGCACGTTGCTCAGCTTCGAGCGTGGGCTTTTTGGCCTTCAGACCGTCAATGAACTGGGTCACTTCGGAGGTGTAGTCGGGGCGGCGGAAGATGGACATGAGTAATTACCTTTGCAGCCATTTTAGGCGGTGTCTATTGGGGTCTTACTCATTTGCGTGCCGGCAGCACGGCGTCGGCAGCGGCACCGACCGCTTTGCCTGCAACGCGAGCGGTTCCTATAGCGGCTTCGCCGACCAGCTCGACCGTGCCTACGACCAAAGACGCCGCGGTGTCTGCCACAGCGACAACAGCGCAGCCGCTCAATGAAAAAGAAGCGGTCAACAGGGCGATGGCGGCCAATTTAAATATCGGTTGAGTCATGGTTGGCCGTTCTAATGGATACGCAGCCCGGGCACGGCGCCGGGCCATGGGTTCAGTATGTAAATACCTGGTTCTGCTTTCTCATCTGCGTGGCTGGCGGCCAGCACCATGCCCTCGCTCACGCCAAACTTCATTTTGCGCGGTGCCAAGTTGGCCACCAGCACGGTGAGCTGGCCGATCAGGTCTTCGGGCTTGTACATGCTGGCGATGCCACTGAAGACATTGCGCATGCGGCCTTCGCCAACGTCCAGCGTCAGGCGCAGCAACTTGACCGAGCCTTCGACCGGCTCGCAATTGACGATCTTGGCAATGCGCAGGTCGATCTTGGCGAAGTCGTCGATGGAGATGGTGGGGGCGATGTTTTCGCCGCCTGGAATCAATTTGACTTCGGTCGGCGCGGGGGGCTCGAACAGGGCGTCGAGTTGTTCGGGGGTGACGCGCTGCATCAGGTGCTGGTAGGGGGCGATGCTGGCAACATCCGACGCGGCGGCGTTCCAGTGTTTCATGTCGCTGCCGGTGAAGGCTTCAACGGCCTGCGCCAGCGATGGCAAAACCGGGGCCAGATAGCGCGCCAGCACGGCGAAGGTGTTCACCAGCGTGGAGCAGACCTGGTGCAAGGCTTGGTCATTGGCCGTGTCTTTGGCCAGGTCCCAGGGCTTGTTCTGGTCCACATAGGCGTTCACCTTGTCGGCCATCAGCATGATCTCGCGGGTGGCTTTGCCGAACTCGCGTGTTTCATAAAGGGCGGCAATGCCGTCTGAGGCTTCACGCAACTCGCTCAGCAGCGCAAAGCCTTGCGGGCCGAAGTCGGTGCTCAGCTTGCCTTCAAAGCGCTTGGTCAAAAACCCTGCCGCCCGGCTCGCAATATTCACAAACTTACCGATCAAGTCACTGTTCACCCGCGCCATGAAGTCGTCGGCGTTGAAGTCAATGTCCTCATTGCGCGCCGAGAGCTTGGCCGCCAGGTAGTAGCGCAGCCACTCGGGGTTCATGCCCAGGCTCAGGTACTTGAGCGGGTCCAAGCCGGTGCCGCGGCTTTTACTCATCTTCTCGCCGTTGTTCACCGTCAAAAAGCCGTGCACAAAGATATTACTGGGCGCCTTGCGGCCGCTGAAATGCAGCATCGCGGGCCAAAACAGCGTGTGGAAGGTGACGATGTCCTTGCCGATGAAGTGGTACTGCTCCAGATCGGGCTGGGCCATGTAGGCGGCGTAGTCCTCACCTCGCTTGTCGAGCAGGTTTTTCAGCGAGGCCAGGTAGCCGACGGGCGCGTCGAGCCAGACGTAAAAGTACTTGCCCGGAGCGTCCGGGATTTCGATACCGAAGTACGGTGCGTCTCTAGAGATGTCCCAGTCCCCCAGGCCTTCGCTGGTCGAGCCGTCGGGGTTGGTGCGCACGCTGAACCATTCTTTGACCTTGTTGGCCACCTCGGGCTGCAACTTGCCGTCTTGCGTCCAGTTCTGCAAAAACTCAACACAACGTGGGTCCGAGAGTTTGAAGAAAAAGTGCTCCGAGCTTTTGAGCTCAGGCTTGACGCCTGAAAGGGCCGAGAACGGGTTGATCAGGTCGGTGGGCGCGTACACAGCGCCGCAGACCTCGCAGTTGTCGCCGTACTGGTCTTTGGCGTGGCACTTGGGACATTCGCCTTTGATGAAACGGTCCGGCAAAAACATGTTCTTGGCCGGGTCAAAAAACTGCTCAATCGTATTGCGCTCAATCAGTGAGCCGCCCTTGTCGGCAGTAATGTCACGCAGATCGCAGTAAATCTGGCGGGCCAGTTCGTGGTTCTCCGGAGCGTCAGTGCTGTGCCAGTTGTCAAAGCTGATGTGAAAGCCGTCCAGGTAGGGCTTGCGCCCGGCGGCGATGTCGGCCACAAACTGCTGGGGCGTTTTACCGGCCTTTTCGGCCGCAATCATGATGGGCGCGCCGTGGGTGTCGTCGGCGCCGACAAAATTGACCGCGTTGCCCTGCATGCGCTGGTAACGCACCCAGATGTCGGCCTGGATGTATTCCATGATGTGGCCGATGTGGAAATTGCCGTTGGCATACGGCAGGGCGGTGGTGACGAACAGTTGGCGCGGCATAGTCGGCTTTAAGGCAAGAATGAAGCGATTTTATGTCGCGGGGCGGCCCCTAAGCCCTGGCCAGTGTGCCGGGTCGGTGCCGGCGTTAGACTTCGCCCCTGACTTCACGCCTGCCACCTAACCGAGACACAGACCCCATGGCCTTAGAAAAAGACAGCATCCTTCAGGCATTACAGGCCGTCATAGACCCCAACACGGGCAAAGACTTCGTCAGCACCAAGGC
>CAMBWM010000061.1 GCA_945871335.1 Polaromonas sp. YR568
TTTTCTGCATCGCGCTGAGCGCGCACGGATAGACTCAGGCGCGCCAACCGCGCATCAACAACCATTGGGCAATGGCGGCCATCAAGGCCATCGCGGCATAAGTCAGCAGTTTGCCGTCCTGTGAGAAAAGCACCAGCCCGGCCACCAAAACCAACACATTGACCAGCGCCACGATCGCAAACTGCCGGCCCCAGCCCATGCGACCAGACCTGGCAGCGCTGCGCCCCCCCGGCCAGCGCCGGGCTGCCAGCACCACACACAAGGCCACAAAAAGCGCAGGTGCAATGAAATTCAAAAGGTGGTTTGTCAGCAGGTAGGCTGTCATAGTTGAGGAAAGGTGGCCCCAGGACAGTGGGGCGAGTAGAAATCAGCTTAATCACAGTTTAAGCGCTCAAAAAGGCGCCAATCGGCAAGGCCAAAGGGCGGCGCCGCCAAAAATTTATAATCAGGGCATGTCAGTCTGGGCCCTCGGTTTAAACCATCACACAGCGCCGCTGGACTTGCGGGGCCGTTTTGCTTTTGCGCTCGATCAGATCGAACCCACGCTCAAAGGCTTGCGCGCGTCTCTGGCGCGCCAGCCTGAAGCAACTTTGCTGTCCACCTGTAACCGCACCGAAATTTACTGTGCCGGCGAACATTCCGACCTGGACAGCACGATTGATTGGCTGGCCCATAACGGTGGCGTAACACCAGCCCTGCTGCGCTCACACAGCTACGCACTGCACAACGACGAGGCCGCACGCCACGCTTTTCGTGTGGCCAGTGGGCTCGACTCTATGGTGTTGGGCGAGCCGCAAATCCTCGGTCAAATGAAAGACGCGGTGCGCGCAGCAGAAGACGCCGGCACCATTGGCACCACACTGCAACAGTTGTTTCAGCGCTCGTTTTCTGTGGCCAAGGATGTACGCAGCAACACCGACGTTGGCGCCCACAGCATCAGCATGGCGGCGGCCTCGGTGCGGCTGGCCAGTCAACTCTTTGAGAATCTGGCGGACATCCGGGTCTTGTTTGTCGGTGCCGGTGAAATGATTGAGCTGGCGGCCACCCATTTCGCCGCTAAAAATCCAAAGTCCTTGGCGATTGCCAATCGCACGCTGGAGCGCGGCGAAAAACTGGCCGGCCGCTTTGGCGCTGAAGTGCTGCGTCTAAGCGATTTACCACTGCGGCTGCATGAATTTGACGCAGTCATCAGTTGCACCTCCAGCAGCTTGCCCATTATCGGCTTGGGCGCGGTGGAGCGCGCGCTCAAGCTGCGCAAGCGCCGGCCTATGTTCATGGTCGATCTGGCAGTACCCCGCGACATAGAGCCCGAAGTGCAGGCGCTTCAAGACATATTTCTGTACACCGTGGACGATCTCGCCAAAGTGGTGCAGACCGGCATGGACCATCGCAAGGCAGCGGTGGCACAGGCCGAGGTGATCATTGATGCCGGCGTACAAAACTTCATGCACTGGCTCAACCAGCGTGGCACGGTGCCATTGATTCAGCAACTCAATGCGCAGGCTGATGAGTGGCGCAGCCTGGAGATCAGCCGCGCCAGAAAAATGCTGCTCAAAGGCGAACCGGTAGAAGCCGTGCTTGAAGCCCTGTCTCGCGGGCTGACCCAGAAAATGCTGCACGGTGCGATGGCCGAGTTGCATGCCTGTGATGCACAAACCCGCGACAGTACGGCCCAAGTGGTCACCCGCCTTTTCCTGCGCGGCAATCCGCCCAAAGACGGCAATAGCCTTTAGCGGTGACCGCAGCAGCGGCCCGCACGTCCTGACTTGAAAGCGGGTCGCCCCATTGCGGTTTCCAGTGCATACGCACTCAGGACAATTCCTCGCAAAACACATTCAGATGAAACCTTTTTTACGTCAAACCCTGGACCGCCAACTTCTTCGCTTGGAAGAGCTGGACGCACTGCTGTCGGCCAGCGACGTGGTGAGCGACATGAACCGCTTTCGCAGTTTGACGCGCGAACACGCAGAAGCCAGCCTGATCACCGTGCAGTACCAGCGCTTGACTCAGCGTGAGGCGGATCTGGCCGAAGCCCAGGCTTTGCTTACCGATGCAGGGAGCGATACCGACATGACGGCGATGGCTGAAGACGAAATAACTGAGGCCAAAGCCGATATCAGCCGGCTTGACGAGGCACTGCAACGGATGCTGATACCCAAAGACCCGGACGACAACAGGCCAGCTTTTCTGGAGCTGCGCGCCGGTGCCGGTGGTGACGAATCAGCGCTGTTTGCCGCCGACCTGTATCGCATGTACACGCGTTATGCCGAGCGTTGCGGCTGGCGCTGCGAAATCATCAGCGAGTCTGCTTCTGAGCTGGGAGGCTACAAGGAGGTTGTTCTGCGCATCGAAGGGGCGGCCGACGCGCTGGGCATGGGCGTGTACGGCCGGCTGCGCTTTGAGTCGGGCGGCCACCGGGTGCAGCGCGTGCCGGCCACCGAGACCCAGGGACGCATCCACACCAGTGCCTGCACCGTCGCCGTGCTGCCCGAACCCGACGAGGCCGTGGCGATCCAAATCAACCCGGCCGACCTGCGCATTGACACCTACCGCGCCAGCGGCGCCGGTGGCCAGCACATCAACAAGACCGACTCGGCGGTGCGCATCACTCACCTTCCCACCGGCATCGTGGCCGAATGCCAGGACGGTCGCAGCCAGCACGGTAACAAAGCGCAAGCGATGAAGGTGCTGACGGCGCGTATCCAAGAAAAAGACCGCTCTGAGCGGGCCGCCAAAGACGCCGCCATGCGCAAAGGCCTGATCGGCAGCGGCGACCGCAGCGACCGTATCCGCACCTACAACTTTCCGCAGGGCCGGCTCACCGACCACCGCATCAACCTGACGCTGTACAAATTGGGCGCCATCATGGAAGGCGACATGGACGATGTGATCACTGCCTTGCAAGTCGAGCGCGGCGCAGAACTGCTGGCCGAACTGGAAAATCGCCATGGCTGAAACTGCTGGCAGTCCAAACGACTCCAGCAACTTGGACGACATAGAAAAAGCCTTGAGGCACGCGCTCAACAGCGGGTTGGCCCGGCTGGATGCGCAGCATTTACTGCTGCATTCAATGGGCCGCCCGCTAACGGACCGCGCATGGCTGACAAGCCATGCGCATGACGGCCTCACGCCAGAAACAGCGCAGCTTTTTATAGTACTGTGCACACGCTTAAGCCAGGGTGAACCGCTGGCTTACCTGCTCGGTCAACAAGAATTTTTCGGCTTGACGTTGGCGGTTGATCCGCGTGTGCTGATTCCCCGGCCGGACACCGAAACCCTGGTGAACTGGGCGCTGACACTGCTGCCTGCAGCGCCTGGCTCGGCCAAGGTGCTGGACCTGGGCACAGGCAGCGGCGCGGTGGCGCTGGCACTTAAACATGCCCGCCCGTCAAGCGAGGTGCTTGCCACCGACGCCAGCGAGCAGGCTTTGTGCGTAGCGCGCGCAAACGCCCTTTCGCTGGGTCTGGACGTCAGGATGATGGCCAGCTGCTGGTTGGAGGGGGTCAGCGGCGTGTTCGACCTGATTGTCAGCAACCCGCCTTATGTACGCGCGGGCGACCCGCATCTTGACGCCTTGGGCCATGAGCCCTTGCAGGCGCTCACCGCCGGGGCAGATGGGCTCGATGACTTGCGCCAGATCATTGCCCAAGCGCCGCCGCACCTGGCGGCCGGTGGCTGGCTGCTGCTCGAGCATGGCTACGACCAGGCCGGCGCGGTGAGTCTGCTGCTCCAGCAAGGTGGCTATGAAGCGGTCGGCAGCCGCCCCGATTTGGCCGGGATTTTGCGCTGCACGGGGGGGCGCTGGCCGGCCGGCGGCAAGGGCACTGAAAGAGCTGGATAATCAGGCTGATGGCATCCAGTTTGCGCGCCAGTCCAAATCTGAATCAAGGAGCAATGAATATGAGCGACACCCAGCAACGCATCGACGACATCGTGAAATCCAGTGACGTGGTTCTTTTCATGAAAGGAACCGCCCAGTTCCCGATGTGCGGCTTTTCAGGCCGTGCAATTCAGGTGCTCAAAGCCTGTGGCGTCACCAAGCCGGCAACGGTGAACGTCCTGGAAGACGAAGAGATTCGCAACGGCATCAAGGAATACAGCAACTGGCCGACGATTCCCCAGCTTTATATTAAAGGTGAATTCATCGGCGGCTCAGACATCATGTCGGAGATGTTCCAAAACGGCGAGTTGCAGCAGGTTTTGGGCACGCCAGAAGCCTGAGCGGGCCGGGGACTCCAACTACTGCAGTTTGGCGTCGCCGTAGCGCAAGTCTTCGGGTGGCGCCTCGGTGGGCACTCGAAAGCTTTCGCTGGCCCATGCACCCAAATCAAGGTTTTTGCAGCGTTCACTGCAAAAAGGCCGGAAAAAATTGGCCGGCGCATACACGCTGAGGCCGCCACAAGTCGGGCAAGCCACGGTTTTGGTACTGGGTGATGAGGTGTCCATGGTCTGGGCTTTCAGACAGCTAGCCGGCTTCAGCGGGCGGCCGCTTGAATCAAGCGCAAAGCGTCAATTCGAATTGCGCGTCGTCGGTGTAAGTGTGTAGCCGGTCATCATTTTCCTTTTGCATCATCCGCACCGACACCAGCAAGCGGTTGGCACTGATTTCAGGGATCACCCCCATCGCCGAATCCAGGCGCAGTCGCAGCAACTGGAAGCTGCGGCCCTGGGGCAGCGTCTGCTGGTACAAGCCGCCGGAAGCCAACACCTTTTGCGGCTGTCCGGCGTCGCGCAGCAACTTCAGCAGCATGCCAATCGATCGGGCCAAAGGCAACAAAGTAGCCATCCAGCGCTGCAGGTCTTCCCGGCGGCGATTGCCCGGCAGATGCTGCCAGGAGAAATAAGCCGGCAAATCAAACTCGAAGGTGCCGCCCGGAATGCCGGCGCGGCTGCGGATGCTCATCAACCAGTCGTTGTCTGTGAGTGTCTGTCCCACCTTGCCCGGCACCGCATTGAGCGCTGAGAAAAAGCCGTCTAGCTGCCCGATCACTTCATCCAGGGCTTCTTCAGAAATGGACGGGTTACCCCGATAACCGTTGAGAACATGCTTTTGTTTTTCAAGGTCTTTGAGGACTTCGGTTTTAAGATCGGCGCGCCCGCCTACGTCCATGATCTCGAAAATTGTCGTGATCGCATAGTGATGATCGACGGGTTCATCACGCTCGGCCAGCTCACCGAGGCGAGAGAACAAATGCTCAAGCCGCAAGTAAGTTCGTATGCGTTCGTTAAATGGATACTCGTAAAGGATCACAGCGCTATCTTTATCGGCGTTACTGGGGCCGGGCTAACCGGCAACCCGCGCATCATAGCCCGAAGCGCAGCGCCACCGTCCGAACCAGTGCAGCCAATTCCACCATGGAGACGGTATCGTTGTAAATGCACAGGTCGGCCGCGGCCAGGCGCTGAGCCCGGTCAGCCTGGCCGGCCATCACCAGCTGCACCGCCTCTCGCGTCCAGGCACTTCTTTGCATCACGCGGCTGATTTGCCGGGACTCGGTGCAGTCAATCACCAGAACCTGATGGAGCCGAGGGCGCCAATGGCCGGATTCCACCAGCAAAGGCACATCAAAGACGACACAGGGGGCACCGGCGCGTTCGGCAATCAGGGCCTGAGCGGCCGTCTGGCTGGCCACCAGGGGGTGGATGATGGCTTCGAGCTGGCGCTTGCTGGTGGGGTCTGAAAAAACCTGCTTTCGCATGGCATCACGGTCCAGCGCACCGCTGGCATTGACAAAGCCGGCACCGAGTTTGCTGGCAATGGCTGGCATGGCCGCCCCACCCGCAGCGGTGAGCTGACGGGAAATCGCATCGGCATCGATGATGCTTGCGCCTAGTTCGGCCAGCATGGCGGCGACCGTGCTCTTTCCGCTGCCGATGCCGCCCGTCAGGCCGATGCGACGCATGGTGCTGTTCACAAGGCCAAGCCCAGGTAGCGCACAAAATCTGCGGGGCCCCACGCCATCATCAGCAATGCGCTGGCAGCCAGGAAAGGGCCAAAAGGCAGATAAGCGTCGTCTCGCAACTGGGCCCGATGCTTGAGGACCAGTCCAACCGCCGCCCCTGCCACCGAGGCCATCAGGATCATCGGCAGCAGTGCCGTCCAGCCAAACCAAGCACCCAGTGCAGCGAACAACTTGAAGTCTCCGTAACCCATGCCTTCTTTGCCGGTGATGAGCTTGAACGCATGATAGACCAGCCACAGGGACAAGTAGCCGCCAACCGCACCCCAAAAAGCATCGATCAAACTGACGCCGGGGTTGATTTGCAAGGCGGCAGCGATCAGCCCGCCCCAAAGCAGGGGCAAGGTGATTTCATCCGGGAGCAAGGTGGTATCCCAGTCTATCAGTGCCAGTGTGAGCAGAGCAGCTGAAAAACCGCACCATGCCATCGCGCTGTAGTTGGCGCCCCAGCGCAACACACAACCATAAAAAAGCACACCCGTGAAAAACTCCACCAGTGGGTAGCGTAAGCCGTAGGCAGTGCCACAGGACGAACACTTACCGCGCAAGAGCAGATAACTCAGCACCGGTATGTTTTCATGCCAGGCGATGGTGTGGCTGCAATGCGGGCAGCGCGAGCGGGGCAGCGACAGGCTCAAAGACGCAGGCTCTTGATTGAGCACGGACTGGCCGGATTGGCCAGGGGTGACGGCCGTGGTGACTTGCGCTGTCAATTCAGCGCACTCACGGGCCCACTGGGCTTGCATGATCAGCGGCAGGCGGTGAATCACCACGTTCAAAAAGCTGCCGATCATCAGGCCCAACAAGCCCCCCAGCCAAGCCAATTGCATAGAGCTGAGTTCAGGCCACATCAGCTGACTTGACCCAATTGAAAGATCGGCAGGTACATGGCCACAACGATACCGCCAATCAACACGCCCAGGGTGACAATGATGAAAGGTTCCAGCAAACTGGTCAGCGAGGCCAGTTGCTGGTCTACTTCGTCTTCAAAAAAACCAGCTGCTTTTGCCAGCATGTGGTCTAGCGCACCCGACTCCTCGCCGATGCTGCACATTTGCAGCAGCATGGACGGAAACACGGCCGTCTCGGCCATGGCCTTGTTCAGGCTGACGCCCTCAGAAACTTGTCGCTGAATGCCGGCCGTGGCCAAGGCATAGACAGAGTTGCCGGCAGTGCCAGCCACAGCGTCCAGGGCATCCATCAAGGGCACGCCGGCGGCGAACATGGTGGAGAGGGTGCGCGTCCAACGGGCAATGCAGGCTTTTTGAAGCAAAGGACCGAAGACCGGCAGTCTGAGCAAGGCACGGTCCAGCGCAGCCTGCAGGACTTCACTTTGTTGCCACACCCGCCAAAAAGTCCAGAGGCCAAGCCCCGACACGCCCAAAACCAACCACCACCAGCCAACAAAGAAGGCGCTTGCCTGCATGACCCAGAGAGTTGGCGCTGGCAACTGCGCACCAAAGGAAGCGAACACGCCTTCAAAGGCCGGGATGACGAAAATCATGATCACTGCCATCACCACCAGTGCCACTAACACTACGGCTGTCGGGTAAGTGAGTGCGGCTCGAAGCTTTGACTTCATGGCCTCGGTTTTTTCCAGATGCACCGCCAAGCGCTCGAGCAGAACGTCCAGCCTGCCGGCCGCCTCACCGGCAGCCACCAGGCTGCAATAAAGCGGCGAAAAATATCGCGCATGGCGCTCTAGGGCGGCGTTTAAGGCAGAGCCAGTTTCGACATCAGCACGAATGTTTGCCAGCAAGCGGGCAAACCGCGGATTGTTTTGGCCGCGGCCCAACGCGTCAAAGCATTGAAGCAAAGGTACACCCGCCTGCAACATGGTTGACAGCTGCCGGGTAAATAAAGCAACGTCCACTGGCTTGATGTCGGCGCCCGGCGCTGGTGCTTGCCGGCTGACCTTGGATATTTGCACGCCCTGCCGGCGCAGCAAGGCCATCACCTGATTTTCACCGCCAGCTCGCATGTAACCCTGCACCGGCTGACCCTGGCGGTTGGTGCCCTCCCACTCGAAGGTGCGCTCTAAAGCCGGGCCGGGGTTCAGGTGAAAGTGCATGTGAGGGTCTGGCTCGAGTTTGACGGCGCATCAGGCATTTGTGCAACTGAGGATTTCTTGTAGAGAAGTCAGACCGAGTTTAACTTTGCGCAAGCCCGATTGACGCAAGCTGTTGACGCCCTCCAATTGGGCTTGTGCTGCGATCTCCATAGCACTGCCATCGCGCAGGATGATGCGCTGGATTTCAGGGCTGACAGGCATCACCTGGTGCACTCCTACGCGCCCTTTGTAACCCTTGTTGCAAGCCTGGCAGCCTTGCGCGCGGTAAGGCTGCCAACTGCCATCAATCTCAGCTGCAGCAAAGCCGGCCTCGATCAAGGTTTGACGCGTCAAATCCTCGGGTACTTTGCATTGCGGGCACAGACACCGGGCCAGCCGCTGCGCAGTGATCAGCATGATGCTGGAGGCCACGTTGAAAGGCGCAATTCCCATGTTGCGCAACCGGGTCAGGGTGGTCGGTGCGTCATTGGTGTGCAGCGTGGACAAAACCAGATGCCCGGTTTGCGCTGCTTTGATGGCAATGTCTGCGGTTTCCAGATCGCGAATCTCGCCGACCATGATGATGTCCGGGTCCTGCCTTAGAAAAGCACGCAGCGCCACCGCAAAGTTCAAACCGGCTTTGTCGTTCACATTGACCTGGTTGACCCCGGGCAGATTGATCTCACTGGGATCTTCTGCCGTTGAGATGTTGACACCAGGCTGGTTCAACCAGTTCAGGCATGTGTAAAGTGAAACCGTCTTTCCGCAACCCGTTGGCCCGGTGACCAACACCATGCCAGTCGGCCTGCGCAAAGAAGCGAGTAAGCGCTCTTTTTCCTCTGGTTCGAGCCCCAAGGCATCCATCCCCATTTGCGCTGCGCTAGGGTCGAGCACGCGGATCACTATTTTTTCGCCAAACAATGTGGGCAAGGTACTGACCCGGAAATCAATCACCTGCCCCGCACCCATGGCCAGCTTGATACGGCCGTCTTGCGGCACGCGCTTTTCGGCGATGTCAAGCCGCGAAATTACTTTAATGCGCGAGGCCAGCGAGTCCTTGAGACCCAGAGGCGGACTGGCTATTTCTCGCAGCTCGCCGTCGATACGGAATCGGACCCGGTAATTGAACTCGAAGGGCTCGAAATGCAGGTCTGAAGCCCGCAGGTCAACCGCTTGTTGCAACATTTTTTGCAAAAACGTGACCGCCGAAGCCTCCTCAGCGCTTCCGCTGCCCATGACGCCGGCTGGTCGCTGTGAGGGACCTTCAGCACTGGCCATGAAGAGAATTTGATTTCATGGACTCATCATCGCCGCCCACAAACCAAAAGTAAATCAAAAATACACTTTTTTAGACTTTCGTGGCAAAGCTTCCCAAGCTGATGGCGCTGCGCCCCGCAAGCACCACCCCCATAAAAAAAGCCCACGCAAGTGGCGTGGGCTTGGTCTGAGATCAGCGAAATGATCTCACGGGGATCAGGGAATCAGGCGATCAGGAAGTCAGCCTTGTTCTTGCCGGCCAACCATTTAGGTGCCAGACCACGACCGCTCCAAGTATTCCCGGTCAAAGGATCACGGTATTTTGCAGCGACTTTACCGGTCTTCTTGGCACCAGACTTGGCTTTGCCGCCAGGAAACACATCGCTGGCCTTGAGTTGATACTCTTCTACGAGGGTGCGCACTTTAGAAATAGCTTCGCCTACTTCTTTTTGACGCACTGCCGAAACCTGATTTTGCAGAGTTTCAATTTGATTCAGAAGATCTTTCAGTGAACTCATCAATATTCCTTTTTAAAAAATTTATTCTATCATTTTAAATATTTTCAAATAATCTAATTTCAACCCCAATACTTACAGATATGGTAAATATTAAAGGGGATTTATTCAATAATAATATGGCTGAGTATTGCGCCCGGGGGGTGACAATTAGTTATTGAGGGAAAAGGCGAAAAAGTTCACGGTTAAAGGCCCGGCTAGATGCGCCTAGACATAACTACTTTGTGCTAATTCAAAGTAGTTTTTTATCTTGCCGGCTAAGCCCGACGAACCAAAAGCTGCGCGGCAAGCTGCATCAAAGCCTGCCGGTAGACAGAGTCGGGCAAGATGCTGAGCGCATCGACCGCAATCTGCGCCTGCTCGGCGGCGCTGGCCAAGGTGGCCTCCAGGGCGCCCGTGCGCTGAACAATGGCCAGAATATCCTCCATTTTGCTGGCGTCGCCTGTTTCTATCGCCAGCTGCAAGGTTTGACGCTCGAGCTCCGTGCCGCGCTGCATCGCAATGATCAAGGGCAGCGTGACTTTGCCTTCACGAAGGTCATCACCTAGGTTTTTACCCATCTCGGAGACTTCGCCGTCGTAATCGAGCACGTCGTCAATCACCTGGAATGCTGTTCCCAGGGCCTGACCATAGTCTGCACAAGCGGTCTGCACCTCTGGCGAAGACTGGGCCAACAAGGCGGCCAGTCTGGCGCTAGCCTCAAACAATTTGGCGGTTTTAGAACGGATCACGCGCACATACTGCTCTTCGGACAAGCCGGCGTCGTGCATGTTCATCAGTTGCTGCACTTCTCCCTCGGCGATCACATTGGTCGCTTCTGCCAGAGTGCGCATGATGCGCATGTCGCCCGCATCGACCATCATCTGAAAAGCGCGGGAGTAAAGAAAATCACCCACCAAAACACTGGCCGGGTTGCCAAAAGCCTCGTTGGCCGTCTCACGACCGCGCCGCAAAGTGGATTCATCGACCACATCGTCGTGCAGCAAAGTGGCGGTGTGTATGAACTCCACCACAGCCGCCAGATTGAGTCGCTGCTCGCCCTTGTAGCCAAGCGCACCACACATCAGCAGCAGCAAGGCAGGTCGCAGACGTTTCCCCCCGGCGGCGACGATGTAGCGTGATATCTGACCGATCAATGCCACTTCCGAGCTCAAACGGCGCTCAATGACAGAGTCCATACCCCGCATGTCGTCGTCGATGAGGGCCAAAGCGGCCACGGTGCTTAAAGAATGAAGAGACAAGAAGGTTCCAAGGCTGATTTTGAACTGATTATAGGAAGGCCCTGACAGCCTTTACGGACTGGCCCCAGCTCAGCAGCTCGTCAGGGGGCACAAATGCTGCCCTTAGCGGGGGCTCGACAAACCCGAGGGACAGGGGCTATAATCGTGGGCTCTGCGGAAATCCGTCTGCAGAACTCAATAGACGAGGTCTTACATGTACGCGGTCATAAAAACCGGTGGCAAACAATACAAAGTTGCTACGGGTGAAAAAATTAAAGTAGAACAGATTGCTGCGGACGTAGGCCAAGAGATTGTT
>CAMBWM010000062.1 GCA_945871335.1 Polaromonas sp. YR568
CTGGCCGAGTTGCTGCCCTTGTGCAGCCAGCGCGGCGTGCGCCTGGCGCTGGGCGGCGTTTTTAATTCCGGCATCCTGGCCACCGGCACACGCGCAGGCCAGGCGCTGTTCAATTACGCAGCCGCCCCGCCCGAGTGGCTGGAACGCGCCGGCCGCCTAGAAGACATCTGCCAGGCGCATGGTGTGCCTTTGCGCGCAGCGGCCCTGCAATTTCCGCTGGCGCATCCGGCCGTTGACGTGGTCATGGTCGGCGCCCGTCATCAGCGTGAATGGCAGGACGCAGTCAACATGGTGCAGCACCCAATTGCGCCGAACTTCTGGCAAGCGCTGCGTCAGGCCGGACTGCTGCCAGCCGACGCGCCTGTGCCTGAGAGCGCCGCATGATCGACGCGCACTTTCACAGCTGGCTGCTGTCCCGTGGCGACTACGGCTGGCTCACGCCGGCACTCCCAGAGATTTACCGGGATGTGTCCATAGTTGACTGGCAAGCCCAAGCCACAGCGCATGGCATCAGCGGCGGGGTACTGGTGCAAGCTGCGCCCACTGAAGCCGAAACGCAGTGGCTGCTGGCCCAGGCGCAACAGCATCCGGCGGTGCTCGGCGTGGTGGGCTGGGCCGATCTGCTGGCGCCCGACGCGCCGGCCCGCATTCAAGCGCTGGCCGCCAACCCCAAGCTCAAGGGCTTGCGACCTATGTTGCAAGACATCGCCGACCCCGACTGGATTTTGCAAGCGGCTCTGGCGCCCGCGCTGCAAACCATGAGCGATCTAGGTCTGGTGCTGGACGCGCTAATCAAACCCCTTCACCTGCCGCGCCTGCTGACACTGGCCGCACGCTACCCGGCGCTGACACTGGTCATTGACCACGCCGCCAAGCCCGACATTGATGCCGGCCAGTGGGAACCTTGGGCCAGCGATCTGGCCCGGGTGGCCAGACAAACGCAAGCCGTCTGCAAAATTTCGGGCCTGCTGACAGAAGCCGGCCCGCAGCCGCGGCCGGACGCGGCCCAGCGCTGGGCCGCGCACGTTCTGCAAGTGTTTGGCGAAGACCGCGTTATGTGGGGCAGCGACTGGCCGGTGCTCGAACTCGCCGGCAGCTACAGCGACTGGTGGCAGGCCAGCCGGCGCCTGAGCGCAAGCCTGAGTGAAGCCGGCCAGCAGGCGCTCTATGGCGGCAACGCCAGGCGAATTTACCGGCTTTGAACGTGTCGGCCGGCCTTGACGCTCACAGCGTTATTTTTGCACCGTAAAAAAGAAATCCCCAATGAGACTTGAGTTGTCCCACGGCACCTGCTCGCCCTTGGTCTCATCCATCACGTTACGCCTTACTACCTTAAAGACTTGCTCTATAGGCATGTTGGGCTGCTTGAGCGCTTGTAGCAAATGCTTGGTGTATGGGCTGTTTCTTCCTACTCCATCTGCTGCCACTTTGCCCGGCGCAGTTGCGAACGAAATGAAAGTGCCCCCCGGTGCATCCATGCGACCCAGACCGTTACTGCTAGAGCGCCAGCTTCTTTGAAGCTCATTGTTGCGACAAGCATCAACCAGCAAAATATTGACTCGCTTATTGTTTGGACCCCTGATGCTGTCCATCATCTCCAAGAACTGACTCGCATCAAATGCCTGATCAACAACTTCATACTCACGCTTGATGTCTGCGTTCACTGGTATGAGGTAGTTCTTTCCTTTGACCTCAACGCCGTGACCACTGTAGTAGACAAGCCCGACATCGCTATTGACAAGCTTATCGGCGAATCTGCGTGTGGCCTCGCGCATTGCCACCAGAGTGGCATTGTTAGCCTCAATGACATCAAATCCGACCGCCCTAAGTGACCGCGCCATGTCGGTTGAGTCATTGACAGGATTTTTAAGTGGATTGATTTTGTAAGCAGCGTTACCGATGACCAAGGCAACTCGGCGTTCTGTTGGTACGCTTTGAGTAGGTCTTATGTTTGGCGCGGGGGCTGCTTGAGAAACGCGCAGTTGCTCTTCCAAATCTTGCTGCTTTTTACGCGATGCCTCAAGGTCTGCAGCAAGGCGGTCTCGTTCAGCTTTGACCGAATCAGGCACTGGTGCTTGGGTTGCTGAAGCTGTTAAGGAAGCGTTAAAAGGAAAACGTTGGGCATCAACAGCGAAAGACTGCACCAAGCTCCCGTTTTCCCAGCGGCCTTGTTTAGTTATCTCCCCGCTGGAAGCGTACTCAATACCTTGGCCGTTACGCTTGTTTTCCATGAACTCCCCCACGAACTTGTTGCCGTTGGCGCTGGTGTAAGTGCCTTGGCCGGTCCGTTGATCGTCCTTGTACTCGCCCACATACTTGTCACCCTTCCATTGGTTATCAGCTAGGAGATCGAGAGTGCCTTGGCCGTGACGCTTGCCGTCCTTGAAAGCCCCCACGTACTTATTGCCGTTGGCGTAAGTCATAGTGCCTTGGCCGTGACGAATGTTCTCCCGCCACTCCCCTACGTACTTGCCGCCTCTGGGGTAGGTGAAAGTGCCTTGGCCGTTAAGCTTGTTGTCCTTGAACTCCCCCACGTACTTGCCGCCGTCTGCGAAGGTCTCAGTACCAACACAATTGTGCTTGGAAGCTGAGCGGCATTCAGGCAGTTGCGACTGCGACGTTGCTGCAAATGGAAGCAAACTGAATAACAGAAGATTTAAAAGAAAGCGCATAGTTCAAGCTTGTAAATCAACTGGCGGGTGAAGTTTTTACTTCTAAACTATTCAACGGTAAAAGCAACAACCTGCTGATTTTGCCTGCCCATTGAGTCTGTGATCATCAGGGAGAGTTGGTGGCGGCCTTTGGGTAGAACAGCATCCTTAACTTTGATGCCATCTTTAGAAACCTTAGCAACGCCCAGCAGCCGCTGGGTGATGTCAATGCGAAATGAGCCATAAAAAACTCGGAAGGTATCGGGCTTTGGCTCTGATGGTGGATTGCCCACAAATCGAATATCGATACTTGTTGGCGCAGTGACGGGTTTGGAAATATCGGGGGTAAGAAACTCTATTTGAGGTGAGCCGGGCTGGCTGACGCTACGCGGGTTCAACATTCCCCCCGCTGCAAAAGACGCAGCAGCCTCTGCCTCTGTCACTAAAAAGACGGGTTGCGCCCAAGTGAGGCTTGATGTGAAACCCATCCACAAAGCGAGGGCGATAAGTTTTTTCATGTAGGGACTCATGGTTGTGTGACGATTCGGACTCTGCGATTTATTGCAGCCTTAGTGTCTAAGCTGTCAATCGGCTCACGGAAACCCTTGCCGACTGCTACAAGTCGATTTACCGCAACACCTTCGCTACTTAAAAACGATACCACCGATTCCGCCCTGCGTGCAGAAAGCGCGTCGTTGTGGGCGGCCGTGCCTCGTGAATCCGTATGGCCCTCAACTTGAAACTTGAATGAATCCAACCGACCATCCTTTAAAGCTGTGGCTAAGTCCAGCAAGGGCTTTTTGCTTTCGTCCCGAATAGTCGCAGAGTCCAAATCAAATTGAATCGTGAGGTCCAAGCTTGGCTGAAGGTTGCGAGTCGTTGCGCCAAGGCTTCTGGTCATTGGAGGCGGCGTCAGGGCACGAACCATATCTTCGACTTTTAGGGGGGCGTGCTGTGCCAGCACCAAGCTAGGCAAGGCCAGCAGCAAAATAGTCAACTGTTTCATCGTTTTCACCTTACTTCAGCCACGCTCACCAGCGATGCTGCCATCTGTCCATTTTTCCCCTTGATGCCCCGACCAAGAAAGAAATCAACCAGTCGTTTGCGAGCCGTCATTTCTGCCAATGAAAAGGCAAAAGGGCCACCGCCACTGCCTTCATCGAGCGCAAAGATTTTGGGGTCACGAGGAGACTGACTCACTACAAAAAGCACTCGATTCGTCCCCTCGGGGCCAGCAGCTTTGATCGACCAACCGGGCTTAGGGAATTTATAGGTGACATTCGCCTTGATTTGGTTGTCTTGATCCAGCTTGTTCGGATAGAGCAAATAAAAGCTTTTACCGTCAGAGCCGAGCATCACAGCGTACAAGTATCCGTTTGTGTTTGAGCGCACGCTAAAGGCAAATGGGTCTTTACCAATCACCAAGCTCTTAGGTGCAGTCACCTCCACCTTCAAACGTCCATTGCGTTGCGCGTAAATATCTTCAAGGGTCGCGGCCGATGCGGCTAATTGCTCGATCGGTGTTTCAACAGGTACTTGAGCAACCACCAGGGGCGTAAGTGCAGGGGCCGAGGGTTGCACCACTGGCGGGGGCACAGGAGTACCCTGAGTTGTTACTGGCATCACTGCCATAGGAATCGAAGCCGGAGGCGGAGCCGGCAAATTGACGGCTGCCAATATGACCGGCTTTGGCGGGTCTTGAACCACGATCAAGTTGCGGGTCCCGCGCATTTGAATGGTTGAGGGCAGCATTCCTGCCGCTTTATGCGGAGCCATCAGCGCATTGAGTTTGACCTGAGCGCAGAGCCGAATTTCCTCAAGGGTAATTGCCCCGCTACTGTTGGTATCTTTGGCATCACCCAAAAGGCATTGCCCAATGGAGTGGGTGGCCAATCCACCAAGCTGCTCATTGTCCCAACTGACCTCGTTGTAGTTGGCCGCAGAAATTTGAACGAAGTTTTCCTGAGGAACTCCAAACCGCTGCATTGCTGTTGCAAAGCTACGCGTCAAAGTTTGATTAACGGCAACATCACACTTGTCATTGGCCGGCGCTACAAACTTTGCGCGCACGTTCGCTGCCTGTGAAATAGACCTTGTACGCGATGCGACCACCCCACCAGAAAAACAGGCATCGACCATCACCACAGCTTTGTCGGCGACTTGGCTGATCTTGGATGTGTAACCAGCAATTTCAGCTTCACTGATCAAATCGTCTTGGGTGTATTTGCCTTGTGTGTATGGGATAAAACCCTGCTCACAGCCATTTTTGGTGCTGTAGCTGGTTCCATGGCCTGAAAAGTAGATGAAGACTTTTTCTCCGGCCCCGACCTTTTGCTTAAGCCTATCCAGGGCGGCCAAGATGTTCTGCTTGGTGGCGTTCGTGTCGCGAAGTTCAATTATTTGCTGTTCAGGCACACCCATAGCAAGAGCCATACGGCGAGAAGTGTCCATGTCTTTGGCCACGCCTAAAAGCGGTTCCGCTCCAGAAGCCTTGGAATACTGCCCAACTCCAACAATCAGGGCATGATGCCGTTCATTGGCAGCAGCAAACGAAGAGATTGCAGCAATAGAACACGCCAACAAGACTTGCCATAGGGATAAGAAACGCACTATCGACCTCCCTTTATTTTTGACAGCACCAACTCACCACCAGTGAGACTTCCGTATTCCCAAGGTTGTTGTTTCCCGCCTGTAGCCCTCATCACCTTCTCCCTCACCTTTCGCAGCACAACGCCGATATCCTGCGGATCGCTCAAGTGCTCCAGCAGAGCTTGTGTGAATGGAGAGTTCTTTGAACCCACCCCGTCTGCCGCAGTCTGTCCATCCTTGGTCGCATAACTAATCAGAGTCCCCTCTGCCACCGAGATCGGAGCCAGTCCCTTGGTCACACTGCGGTCACCGGTACGCTGAAGCGGGTTGTCGCGGCAAGCATCCAGAAAGACGATCTTGGTCTTGCCCGGCATGAAGTTCCCAATGACTTCATTGAGCCGCACCCCTTGGATCGTAGCCTGCGCGGTGTCGGTTTGGTCAACGTCCGTGGGCAGGATGTAGTTGGTTCCAAAGATTTGAACCCCGTGGCCTGAGTAAAACAACAGCGAGAGGTCAGCGGAGGCAGCGGAACGCCGGAATTGGGCCATTGCCTGCACAAGCCGCTGGCGGTTGGCATCTGTCACCATCGTCACGGTGAACCCCATCGAGCGCAGTTTCTGGCTGATGGCATTTGCGTCGTTGACAGGATTGTCAAGTCGGCCTGAGCCGGGGTAGGCAGCGTTCCCAATGACAAGGGCATGTGCGCTGCGGATGCTGACTGCGGTTGGGAGTGCCTGTGCGGTTGACTGCGCTGCCGCAAGCTGGGCCTCAAGTTCCTGCTGCCTACGCTTTGCGGCTTCAGCTTCTGCGGTTTGTAATGTCAGTCGTTGTTCAAGATCTTGCTGCCGTTGACGAGCGGCTTGTGCCTCGGCATTTATTCGATCTATTTCAGCGCGGCTGGACTGCGCTGTTTGAATCGGTGCGTTGAATGGAAAACGTTGGGTATCAACAGCAAATGATTGCACCAAGTTCCCATTTTCCCAGCGGCCTTGCCTTCTTATCGAGCCGTTGGGGTAGTACTCCATGCCTTGGCCGTTGAAGCTACCGTCTTTAAATTCACCAACGTACATGCTGCCATTGCTGAAGATTTGAGTTCCAAAACAATCTGTCCACTTTTGTCCAACAGGGAAAGAACAAACTGGCAACTGAGACTGCGCCGCAGCAGCCAACTGAACTTTTTCAGGGGCACTAGGCTGCGCTGATGCTGCTTGGGTAGGGGCATTGAACGGAAAGCGGTTTATTTCTAGGGCAACAGAATCTATAAGATGGCCACTTTTCCAGTTGGATGAAATGACAGTTCCATCAGCTTTGTATTGAATACCCGGCCCGCTCCGTTGGCCGTCTTTGAATCCACTAACGTATTTGTCGCCGTCGGTGTAGGTAAAAGTGCCTTGGCCGTTGAAATAACTGCCTTTGAACTCACCCACGTACTTGTTGCCGTTGACGAAGGTTAAAGTGCCTTGGCCGTGACGCTTACCATCCTTGAACTCCCCTACGTACCTGTCGCCGTTGGCGAAGGGGTAAGTTCCACTGTAAGTCCCAAAACAATTTGTCCACCTTGTGAAATCACTGTCCTGACAAGCAGGCAAAGAGCTTTGCGCGAATGTGCTGCCTGCCATCAGGCAGAGTGCCCAAATAAATGACTGCACTGATTTATGACATGAGGTCATCTCGTCTGCCTGAATGAGAAGAAGCCAGTCAGGCTGGTACTTTCCCAAGGAACCTGAGCACCATTTGTTTCACGGGTAACGTTACGCCTGACTTCCTTAAACACTTCCTCAATGGGCTGGCCGGGTTGCTGTATGGCCTTCAAGAGGTTCCTCGTGAAAGGGCTGTTGCGCTCGCCTTTGCCGCCATCAGCAGCGACCTTGCCCGGCGCTGTGGAGTAGGACAGGAAAGTGCCTGCTGGTGCGTCCATGCGGCCAAGACCTCGATTCAGGCTTCTGGAGCCGATCAGGTTGTTGTTGCGGCAGGCATCAAGGATCACGATGTTGACACGCTCTGCGTTGTTGGACTTAATCATCTCCAGCATCTCAAGCCAAGCGCCAGCGTCATACGCTTGATCGGCCAACTCGTACTCAAACTTGAGGTCTGAGTTGACCGGGATCATGTAATTTTTATTCTTGGACTCTATGCCGTGTCCGGCAAAGTAAATCAGAGCAACATCTGCGTTGGACAGTTGGTCTGCAAACCGGCGCGTAGATTCACGCATTTGGCTAAGAGAAGCATTACGCAAAAACGTTGTTTGGAATCCGAATCGTTTGAGTGCTTGGTCAATGTCGGTGGCATCGTTGACAGAGTTTTCTAAGGGGCTGGATTTGTACTGGGCGTTACCGATGACCAGTGCCACACGCCGTCCAGTTGGTACGCCAAGAGTGGGTCTTGTGGTTGGCGAGGAAGCTGCTTGTGCTGCAGCTAGTCGCTCTTCTAAGTCTTTGGCATTTTTACGCGATGCCTCAAGGTCTGCGGCGAGACGGTCTCGTTCAGCTTTGAGCGGGTCAGGCGCTGGGGCTGGGGTTGCTGATGCTGTTAAAGGTGAGTTAAAAGGAAAACGTTGGGCATCAATAGCGAAGGACTGCACCAAGCTATTGTTTTCCCAGCGGCCTTGTTTAATTATCGAGCCACTTTCTGTGTACTCAATACCTTGACCGTGACGCTGGTTGTCCTTGTACTCGCCCATGTACTTGTCACCATCAGCGAAGGTTTCAGTTCCCTGACCGTTTCGCTTGTCATTCCGCCACTCCCCCTCGTACTTGTTGCCGTCTGCGAAAGTGAAAGTGCCTTGGCCGCTACGTTTGCTGTCCTTGTACTGCCCCACGTACTTGTTGCCGTTGGCGAAGGTCATAACTCCTTGGCCGTGACTCGCGCCATCTTTGAACTCGCCGACGTACTTGTCGCCACTTATGAAGTACGTCGTAGTGCCAAAACAATTTGTCCACCTTGAGACATCACCGCCCTGACAAGCAGGCAAAGAGCTTTGTCCGTATGCACTGCTACCCATTAGGCAGAGCAAGACAATACGGATGAAGAAGATCATTTGACGAAGCCTATCTTCTCAACCAGCAAGTCCCCGTTAGGGCTTCTAGCCAGTGAGATCACTGCATTACGACCCTTTGCAGAGGACAGATAGCTTGCGGGTTGAGCATCAACGAAACTTTTGATGGTCGTATAAGCTGTTCCCAGTAAGCCCAAAAGGGCTAACGGGCTTCTAGGTTTCGGCTCATTTGGAGGTGTGTTGATTTTTACGCTTCCCCCAGATCGCTCTACTGCCGAAATCCACTTTTGCAAGCGCTCGGGCATTTTGTTGGGGCTTATCTTTTCGTAAAAAAGCACCTCCACAGAATCAAGCGGCGCATTTAGCGAAGAAGCTAATTCAGCATCGAAATTAGCAACATCAATAAAAGTGACTGTAGCCTTTGGCGCGACATCAACTTTCACGCTGTTCGTTGGGGTAGCACAAGCACTTAAGAAAGCTAAAACACCTATTGCAAAGACTTTTAAAAAATTCATGCCAACACCTCAACTTTGTTAACAATTAACAGATTGTTTAGAACAGCCTGAATGTTAGGGCATTAGAGGTGCGAACGTTCGTATCCTTGGCCCTGAAATTAATATACCCCCGGCAGGCGCTGTTTGACGGCAAAGCTAGGCGGATTTACCTACTTTGAGCACCGGGCGGCCTTAACGAACACAGAGCACAATAAACACACCCTTATAGACCACCCTTCATTTTCTAAAGAGACTCACCATGACTGCCGCCCCATCTCTTCACAGCCGCCTGACAACTTCCCTGCCTGAAGACGCTAAAGCCACCCTCGTCGGCCGCTTATGGCAGCCCGGCATCGGCCCCACGGTGGTGCTGGCGGCCGATGGCGCGCTGCACGACGCATCCAGTGTGGCCGCCACCGTCAGTCAGTTGCTCAACCTGGCAGACCCCGTTGGTGCCCTGCGCAGCGCACTTGGTGCCGACAAGTTGCCGCGCGTGGCCTCGCTAGACGCGGTACTGGCCAACGGCGATGAAGGCGAGCGCAACAGCAGCCAGCCTTGGTTGCTGGCGCCCTGTGACTTGCAGACCATCAAGGCCAGCGGCGTGACCTTTGTATCCAGCCTGCTCGAGCGCGTCATTGAAGAACAAGCCCGCGGCGATGCCAGCAGGGCCGACGCTATCCGGCGTGAGCTCAGCGGCATTCTGGGCGACAACCTGCAAGACATCGTCCCCGGGTCAGCCGAGGCGGCGCGTGTCAAAGAGGTGTTAATTGCACGCGGCGCCTGGTCGCAATACCTGGAGGTAGGCATCGGCCCCGACGCTGAAATTTTCACCAAAGGGCCGGTGCTGTCGGCCGTCGGCACGGGTGCCGACATCGGCATTCACCCGGGATCGTCCTGGAACAACCCCGAGCCCGAAATTGTGCTGGCCCTCAACGCACGCGGCGAGGTGGTCGGCGCCACCTTGGGCAATGACGTCAACCTGCGCGACTTCGAAGGCCGCAGCGCGCTCTTGCTGGGCAAGGCCAAAGACAACAACGCCTCTTGCGCCATTGGCCCCTTCATCCGCTTGTTTGATGCGCACTTCGGCATCGACGGCGTGCGCCAGTGTGACTTGAGCCTGACCGTCAGCGGCCCCGAAGGCTTTGAGCTGCGCGGCGCCAGTTCCATGTCCAAAATCAGCCGTGACCCGCTGGACATTGCCGGCCAACTGATGGGTCGCATTCACCAGTACCCCGACGGCGCGATGCTGTTTTTGGGCACCATGTTCGCGCCCTCGCAAGACCGCCACGGCCCGGGCCAAGGTTTCACACATGTGGTGGGAGATGTGGTGACGGTGTCCACGCCAACGCTGGGCTGTCTGGTCAACCGCGTCAAGCACTCAGACCAGGCCGCGCCCTGGACCTTTGGTGTGACGGCGCTGATGCTCAATCTGGCCGGTCGCAAGCTGCTGGGGTGAACCCGCAGGCCTACAGGCCTGCTGAGGGCTTACTTGCCCATCAGCTGGTTGAGCTTGTCGGCCTCAAAACTTTCCTGGCGCGCCGCATCGCTGGGCACGCAGTCTTTGCCCGACCGCGTTGGCGAGCCCTGCAACTGCTCCAGCGCTCTCCAGAGCAACGCAATCTGGTGTTCCTGCCCGGCGGCGTTGTCGATCAGGCCGCGCATGGCTTGCGAGAGCGGGTCGTCGTTTTGCGTCACGCCGTAGGCTGAAAAACCCATCTGGCTAGCGGCCTGTTCGCGCTTCACATCGGCTTCAGCCTGAATGATGCGCGCCGGGTTGCCAACGGCTGTAGCGCCGGCCGGCACGGGTTTGACTACCACCGCGTTCGAGCCGATGCGCGCACCGTCCCCGACTGTGAAACCGCCCAGCACCTGCGCGCCAGCGCCCACCACCACATTGCGGCCCAGCGTCGGGTGCCGCTTGGCGCCTTTGTAAAGCGAAGTACCGCCCAGCGTGACGCCTTGGTAAATGGTGCAACCATCACCGATCTCGGCCGTCTCGCCCACCACCACACCCATGGCATGGTCGAAAAACACACAGTGGCCGATCTTGGCACCCGGATGGATTTCAATGCCCGTGATACCGCGCGATAGATGCGAAATAAAGCGCCCCAACCACTTGAGCCCGTGCGTCCAGCACCAATGGGCGCGGCGGTGCAGGATGAGCGCATGGATGCCGGGGTAGCAGGTCAGCACCTCCCAGGCGGTGCGGGCGGCGGGGTCACGTTCCAGAATGCACTGGACGTCGGAGCGGAGTCGGGAAAACATGGCCCCAAGTCTACTTGGGGCCGGCAGCGGCCTGCTGCATGGCCTTGGCCACCC
>CAMBWM010000063.1 GCA_945871335.1 Polaromonas sp. YR568
CCGTCGAGCATGCCGCCGCAGTGTTCATCAATCAGCTCTTGTACCGTGATGCCGGCTGGCGCGAGCTTGACGCCCGGCTGCTTGACTCGACCTGAAACCGAAAAGGAGCGCAGGCCTTTGCGACCATTGCGGCCATGCGAAGCAAACCAAGCCCCGCCTTTTTCAAGCAGTTCACGCACCCAATGCAGGGTTTCAAAATTGTGTTCCAGCGTGGGCCGGCCGAACAAGCCGACCTGCGCGACGTAAGGGGGGCGCAGTCGGGGCAAGCCGCGTTTGCCTTCGATTGATTCAATCATGGCGGATTCTTCGCCGCAGATGTACGCACCGGCGCCACGCCGCAAATCAATTTCCGGCATATCTGCCATGGGTGGCGACATGCGCAGTTTGTCCAGTTCGGCCTCAAGCATGTGGCGGCAGCCGTGGTATTCGTCACGCAGGTAAATGTAAATTTTGGTGATACCGACAGCCCAGGCTGCAATCAGCATGCCCTCTAAAAAGCGGTGCGGGTCGCGTTCTAGGTAGGTTCGGTCTTTGAAGGTGCCCGGCTCGCCCTCGTCAATGTTGATCGCCATCAGGCGCGGGCCCGCTTCTGCCCGGACAATGCGCCACTTCCGGCCGGCTGGAAAGCCGGCGCCGCCCAGGCCACGCAGGCCGGCGTCTTCCAGTGTTTTGATGACAGATTCCACATCCCGCTCGCCCGTAAGGCATTGCTGGAGCAGCGCATAGCCGCCAGCAGCCCGGTAGGACGCAAGATCAATGAAACCAGCGGGCTCATGCTTAATCTCTTGCGCCCGGACGGCGGCCACGATGCGCTCGGTGCTGGCCAAGGGCACAGGGTTCTGGCCCACCACGGCGGCAGGCGCTTGTTCACAGCGGCCTATGCAGGGCGCAGGAATCACTCTGACGTCGCGTCCGAGCAGTGCCGGTAATTTGGCCAGCAAGGCTTTGGCTCCGGCCATTTCGCATGACAAGCCGTCACACACGCGCACCGTCAGTGCTGCAGGTGCGGTTTGGCCTTCTTTCACCACATCAAAGTGGTGGTAGAAAGTAGCCACTTCATATACCTCGGTCTGCGCCATGCCCATCTCTTGCGCCAGCGCGGCCAGATGGGCGGCAGACAAATGGCCAAAGCGGTCCTGAATCTTGTGCAGGTGTTCGATCAACATGTCCGGCTTGCGTGATGTCTCCCGCAGCAAGCCCTGTACTTCGGCCAAAGCAGCAGGGTCTACCCGCCTTCCTTTGGGCGCTTGGCGTTTACGCTGTTTGACGGCGTCATCCAGAACGACGATGGGAATGATCGGGTGATTCATGTTGGTTCAGGGCTCAAAGCTAAGGCAGTAGTGAAGGTCTTGCCGGGATCAGATGACCTGGTCGGCTCGCATTTGCGTGATGTCGTCGGTGGTGTAGCCCAGCTGTGTCAGGACCTCCTCGGTGTGTTCGCCCAAAAGGGGGGAGCGGGTCACTTCGGTCGGGCTGTCGGACATCTTGATCGGGTTGCCTACTGTCAGGTATTTACCGCGCGTCGGGTGGTCGACTTCGACGATGGTGCCGGTCGCCCTCAAAGCGGGCTCCTCGGCAATTTCTTTCATCGACAAAATCGGCCCGCAAGGTATGTCGTACTTGTTCAAAATGTCCATGGCTTCAAACTTGGTCTTGGTCATGGTCCATTGCTCGATCCGGGCAAAAATGGGTTTCAGGTGCAGCAGTCGGGCGCCAGGTGTGGCGTAGGCTTCGTCGGTAACCCAACTCTCTTCACCGATTACTTTGCAAACTGACGGCCAGACCCCAGCCTGGGTGATGAAATAAATGTAGGCATTCGGGTCCGTCTCCCAGCCTTTGCATTTGAGGATGGAGCCCGGTTGGCCGCCACCTGAGGCATTCCCGGCACGTGGCACGGCCACGCCGAATTTGCTGTCGGGGTATTGCGGGTATTCGTTCATGGTGCCGGTGCGCTCCAGCCGTTGCTGGTCGCGCAGCTTGACGCGGCACAGGTTCAGCACGGCGTCTTGCATAGGGGCCAGTACTTTTTGACCACGCCCGCTGGTGTTACGTTGGTACAGGGCAGCTACGATGCCCAGGGCCAGGTGCAAGCCGGTGCCGCTGTCGCCAATCTGCGCACCCGTCACCATCGGCGGGCCGTCCTCAGAACCCGTGGTGGAAGCTGAACCGCCCGCGCACTGGGCCACGTTTTCATAGACTTTGCAGTCTTCATAGGGGCCAGGGCCGAAGCCTTTGACCGACGCCACAATCATGCGCGGGTTGATGGCTTGGATGTGCTCCCAGGTGATGCCCATGCGGTCCATGGCACCCGGGGCAAAATTTTCGACCAATACATCACAGGTTTTGATCAATTCGTCCAGAACTTGTTTGCCTTTGGCCTTCTTGGTGTCTAGCGTGATGGAGCGCTTGTTGTGGTTGAGCATGGTGAAGTACAAACTGTCCACCCCGGGGATGTCGCGCAGCTGACCACGCGTTGCATCGCCTTCGCCTGCGCGTTCGACCTTGATGACGTCTGCACCAAACCAGGCCAGCAGCTGTGTGCAGGTCGGGCCGGACTGAACGTGGGTGAAATCAAGAATACGAACACCGTCTAGTGCTTTACTCATGAAGAATCCTTTAGATATGCTGAAGTGAGGGCTTTGGGCGGCGGTCTTTGTAGGCCGCCAAAAGTTTCAAATCTCATCATAATCACTGCGTTCATGTCGCTCTAAGGGGGTAGGTAATTAGTGAAGGTGGGCTGTTGAGGCCAATTGGGCTTCCAGCTCAGCGACTCTGGCCCTCAATTTTCGATCTTCTTGAAAGCGGCTGCTTTCGTCGCGGATCACTGCCACGATGGAAGACACCTTGTGCTCCGGCGTGTACAGCATGGCCACTGTGAAGGCAATGGACATGGCATGACCGTCTTTGTGAACAGCGGGAACCTTCAGCACATCGCTGCCGTAGCGGGTGATGCCGGTAGCCATTGTTTTGTGGTAGCCCTCCCAGTGACGATGTTGCAGCCTCTGCGGGGTGATGATGTCCAGTGATTTCCCCAGCGCCTCACTCTCCGAATAACCAAAAATACGCTCTGCCGCCGGGTTCCAGACAATGATTTTGCCGCTGGCATCGGCGATCACAATGGCGTCGCCTAAAGCGCTGACAAGCTGCTGAAGGTCAACGGGTGACGCTGATGCGTTGTGCATGTGTGGCTTACGGGTTGCTGCAGTCAGTCCGGAAAAAAAGACGGCGTTCAAGCTGAACGCCGTCTTGCCAAGCCTTGAGGGCTAGGCCCTGGCAAAGAGCAGGTCAGACTGCTTTGGCAGCATGAATGTTGGCGATGTCGGTTTTGCTGTAACCCAATTCAGACAGGATTTCATCGGTGTGTTCGCCCAAAAGGGGTGAGCCTGTGATCTCGGGTTTGAGGTCCGAGAACTTGATCGGGCTGCCGACGGTCACGTAGCTGCCGCGCTCTTTGTGCGGCACGTCCACGATGGAGCCGCTGGCGCGCAGCGACTTGTCGTTGAGCAGTTCTTTCATGGACAGCACTGGTGCGCAAGGAATGTCGAACTTGCGCAGGATGTCAACCGCTTCAAACTTGGTCTTGTCTTTGAGCCAATTTTCGATGGTGGCGAAGATCTCCATGATGTGTGGCTGGCGTGCTTTGGGCGTGGTGTAGGCGGGGTCGGTTTTCCATTCCGGCTTGCCCAGAGCGTCGCAAATGGGTTCCCAGGCGTGACCCTGCACTGTGAAATAGATGTAGGCGTTGGAGTCCGTCTCCCAACCCTTGCACTTGAGAATCCAGCCCGGCTGGCCACCGCCGCCGGCGTTACCGCCGCGTGGCACGACGTCGGAAAAGCTCTCGTGCGGGTACTGTGGGTACTCCTCCAGGTAGCCCAGTTTGTCCAGGCGCAACTGGTCTCGCATCTTGACGCGGCACAGGTTGAGCACGGCGTCCTGCATGGCCACCGCAACTTTTTGGCCTTTACCGGTTTGCTGGCGGCCGATGTAGGCTGTCAGGATGCCGATGGCCAGGTGCATGCCGGTGTTGCTGTCGCCCAGAGCGGCGGCAGAGATCATGGGGCCAGACTGCTCACCTTTCCACCAGCCGGTGGTGGACGCTGCGCCGCCGGCGCACTGTGCCACGTTTTCGTAGACCTTCAGGTCTTCGTAGTGGTGGCCGTCGCTGAAGCCCTTGACCGAGGCCAGGATCATCTTGGGGTTGAGTTCTTGAATGCGCTCCCAGGAAAAGCCCATGCGGTCCAGGGCGCCAGGGCCGAAGTTCTCGACCAGCACATCGCTTTCCTTGATTAGCTTTTCCAGAATGGCTTTGCCTTCGGGTTTTTTGGTGTCCAGGGACAGCGAGCGCTTGTTGCTGTTGAGCATGGTGAAGTAGAGGGCATCGACGTTCGGAATGTCACGCAGCTGGCTGCGGGTCACGTCGCCGGCACCAGGGCGCTCGACCTTGATAACGTCGGCGCCAAACCAGGCCAGCAGTTGGGTGCAGGCCGGGCCGGCTTGCACGTGCGTGAAGTCGATGATTTTGATGCCGTTGAGTGGTTTGTTGCTCATGGGTTTTTCTCCTTAAGGGTAGCTTGGGTTACTTCTTTTTCGCAGCGCTCTGCGGGTTAAGACTGGTGATTCGTCCGCTCTCGGTGCCGGCGGTTTCGTCGATGATGGCGTTGATCAGTGTCGGGCGGCCCGAAGCAATGGCTTCGGCCAGTGCCTTGGCCAGTTCGGCTGGCGTGCTGGCCATTACCCCGACACCGCCGAAGGCCTGCATCATCATTTCGTAGCGGGCGTTCTTGACGAAGACGGTAGGCGCCACATCGGTGCCCAGCGGGTTGACGTCGGTGCCTTTGTAAATACCGTTGTTGTTGAAGACGATGATGCACACCGGCAGGTTGTAGCGGCAGATGGTTTCGACTTCCATCCCGCTGAAGCCGAAAGCACTGTCACCCTCGATGGCAATCACCGGCTTGCCCGTAGTCACGGCAGCGGCAACGGCAAAGCCCATTCCGATGCCCATGATGCCCCAGGTGCCCACGTCCAGCCGCTTGCGCGGCTCGTACATGTCGACAATGCTGCGGGCAAAATCCAGGGTGTTTGCACCCTCGTTCACGACCACAGCGTCGGGTCGCTCGCGAACAGCATTGCGCACCACATTCAATGCGCTGTGAAAGTTCATGACGGCCGGATTGAGCGCCAGCGTGGCGGCCATCTTGGCCAGGTTTTTGTCTTTGCGCTCAGTGACGGCGGCAGTCCAGTCTGCTGGCGGCTTGGCCCAATTGCTGCCCATGCCGGCCAACAATGCTGACACGCAAGAGCCGATATCGCCAACCAATGGCGCTTGAATCGGCACGTTGGAGTCCATCTCGGTGGGTGAAATGTCAATTTGGATGAATTTTTTGGATTCCGGTGTGCCCCAGGTTTTGCCTTTGCCGTGCGACAGCAGCCAGTTCAGACGGGCACCGACCAGCATCACCACGTCGGCTTCGGCCAGCACGTAAGAGCGGGTGGCAGATGCAGACTGCTCGTGTGTATCGGGCAGCAGGCCTTTCGCCATGGACATAGGCAGATAGGGGATGCCGGACTTCTCGATGAGCGCGCGGATGTCGGCGTCAGCCTGCGAATAGGCCGCACCCTTGCCCAAAATGATGAGAGGCCGTTTGGCTCCTTTGAGCAGGTCCAGTGCGCGCTTGACGGCATCTGCCGCGGGAATCTGGCGAGGTGCGGGGTCAACCACTTTGATCAGCGAGCGCTTGCCTTCCAGTGCGTCCATGGTCTGCGCAAACAGCTTGGCCGGCAGGTCGAGGTACACGCCACCAGGGCGGCCTGACAGAGCAGAGCGGATGGCGCGTGCAATTCCAACGCCGATATCTTGGGCGTGCAATACCCTGAAAGCAGCCTTGCAAAGCGGCTTGGCAATCGCCAACTGGTCCATCTCCTCGTAGTCACCTTGCTGCAGGTCGACAATCTCGCGCTCACTCGAGCCGCTGATAAGAATCATCGGGAAACAGTTGGTGGTGGCATTGGCCAGCGCTGTCAGGCCGTTGAGAAAGCCCGGGGCCGAAACCGTCAGACAGATACCCGGCTTTTGCGTCAGGAAACCTGCCGCCGCGGCAGCGTTGCCGGCGTGCTGCTCGTGACGAAAAGAGATCATGCGGATGCCGGCGGCTTGCGCCTTGCGCGTCAGATCGGTGATCGGAATGCCTGGCAAGGCAAAAATCGTGTCAATGTCGTTGAGTTTCAGGGCGTCAATGACGAGACTAAAGCCGTCTGTTTGCTCCTGCGTTGTTGTTTCGTTGGTCATGAGGCAAGGTCTCTTTTTTTGTCGACGGTCGGGGTTAGCGGCACATGTGGGTAAAACGGCTGTGACAGGTGCAGAACGGGTCACTTTTCACATGGCGTTATCATAGGGGCCGACGTTTTACAGACCATTGACCACGGTCAATTTTCCCTGTTTTGAGCCCTGTAAGCGGGTTACTTTTTTGCTTGCGGCCCATTTCCATAAACATGTCATCCCTCGTTGATCATCCTGATAGAAACGTCATTCGTGTCCAGTTGGGGCAAAACACCGTTCTCCAAGGCATCACAGCAGCCCAAACCGCTGAACTTGAGGCGCTGCTGGTGATCGTGGACTGCCATAAAGGCGATTCCCTGCTCCAGCAGGGTGTGCACGAGATGGAGCAGTACTTCATTTTGGAAGGCATCCTCAAGCGCGTGGTCACCAACCAGGCCGGCAAAGAGATGATTCTTCGCTTTGCCGATGAACGCGACATGGAAACCAGCTACGCAGCTTGGCGTTTGGGTACGCCAACGCCGTACAGCACGGTTTGCGTCAGTAAAGTTCGGGTAGCCAAGTTGCCTTTGGTGGACTGGGCTTCATTTCTGGCGCGGCACGACAGTATCAAACAGTCTTTTGAGTATTCTGTGATGCGCTTGATGAGTGAAATCATGGCCCACACCATCACCTTGCATTTGCTCGATGCGCCAGGCCGAGTTAAGCGGTTTTTGCGCAAGCACCCTGAGCTGTTTGAGCGTATTCCAAAAAAAGAACTCGCTTCTTACCTGAACCTGTCTGCCGAAACCTTAAGCCGGCTCAAGCAGCGCGGAAAAATTTAAGCACTCAGCGGGTGGCACCCATCAAAAAGGCCATCGCGACAAGATCGCGATGGCCTTTTGTGTATCCAGCGCTCAGCGCCGCATCAATCTACCGGTCTATCTGCTTCGAATTCGTCTTTTTTGGCAGGCCGAATCAGGTTGAGCCCCTTTGAAATCAGCGGCCAGCATAACAAAATCAATGCGAGGGAGGTGATACTGCCGACCAGGTAGTTGGAGTACATGATGCCCAGCTCACCTTGTGAGAGCAGCATCGACTGGCGGAACGAGTCCTCGGCTTTGTCGCCCAGCACCAATGCCAATACCAGGGGCGCCAGCGGGTAGTCCAGCTTTTTGAACATGTAACCCATGACGCCGAAGAGCAGCATGAACCAGATGTCCAGCATGGCGGAGTGCACGGTGTAAGCGCCGATGGCGCAGATCACGATGATCACCGGCGCAATGATGGAAAACGGAATCCGCAGGATCGACGCAAACAAGGGTACCGTGCTCAGCACCACCAGCAGGCCCACCAGGTTACCCAGGTACATGCTGGCGATCAGGCCCCAGACAAAGTCTTTTTGTTCAACGAAAAGCAAGGGGCCGGGCTGCAGGCCCCAAATCAGCAAGCCACCAAGCAACACGGCTGCTGTTGGTGATCCCGGAATACCCAAAGCCAGCATGGGCAGCAGGGCGCTGGTTCCAGCGGCGTGAGCTGCGGTTTCTGGCGCGATCACGCCTTCAATCTGGCCCGTGCCGAACTTGTCACCGTTCTTGGACATTTTCTTGGCCAGACCATAGCTCATGAAAGAGGCAGGTGTTGCGCCGCCGGGTGTGATCCCCATCCAGATGCCTACCAAAGAACTTCGCACGGAAGTCATCCAGTACTGTGGTAATTTTTTCCAGGTGGCCATTACCACCTTGGGATCGAGTTTGGCGTGTTTGCCGGAGAACGCCAGGCCTTCTTCCATAGAAAGCAGAATCTCGCCGATGCCGAACAGTCCGATCACAGCGATCAAAAAGTCAAAGCCACGCATCAGTTCCAACAAGCCAAAAGTCAGACGCAGTTGGCCCGTCACGGTATCCATACCCACCGATGCCAGGGCAAAGCCCAAAGTCATGGATGCCAAAATTTTGAAAGGTGAGCCTTTGCCCATTCCCACAAAGCTGCAAAAGGTCAGCAGGTACACCGCAAAAAACTCAGGCGGCCCGAACTTCAGTGCAAATTTAGCGACCAGCGGTGCCAAAAAGGTGATCATCACCACGGCCACAAACGCACCGATGAAGGAGGAGGTGAAAGCTGCCGTCAGGGCTTCGCCGGCACGACCTTGCTGCGCCATGGGGTAACCGTCAAAGGTGGTCGCCACGGACCACGGCTCACCCGGTATATTGAACAGGATCGAAGTGATCGCGCCGCCAAACAAAGCGCCCCAGTAAATGCAGGACAACATGATGATGGCCGAGGTCGGCGTCATCGTGAAGGTCAGCGGCAGCAAGATGGCTACCCCATTGGCGCCACCCAGCCCGGGCAGTACGCCGATCAAAACGCCCAGCACAATGCCGACAATCATCAGCAGCATGTTCATGGGGGTCAGTACAACTGCAAACCCCTGAAGTAGCGAATTTATTTCATCCATTTTCTTGAACTCCGAGAGACTAATTGGCCGGGTTCACCCGGCATGCCAGTGTTTGAGTGATTCTGTGATCGGGTTTGCGTTGCGATCAATAGCCAAGAAAATCCAGCATGTTGTAGGCGCCTTTGAACAGCGGCACTTTGAACCAGACTTCAAACATCAAGAAAAAGAGCACGTTCACGCACAGCGCAATGCCGATGCTTTTGATCCAGGAGAATTTGCCCAGGATCACCATGAACAACGCAATGTAAATGGCCGAGGCGATATACAGACCGATGAATTGGACGGCCAGAACATAGACAACAGCTGGCAGCAATACCGACAGCACGCGCTTGAGTTGTTCACCATCGACAAACTCGTCTGTATTGCGCTTGGCCGTTTTGCTGAACAGCGCCTGGTAAAAAACACCGGCGCCGGAGATGCACATGACCAGGCCGATGTAAAAAGGGAAATAGCCCGAACCCGGACCGTCGCTGGTCCATTCGGCGCCAAGCTTTCGGCTGCCAAAAATCACCACCGCTCCGATGAAAAAGACGATAACGGCAACCACTGCATCCACGATGTACGTGGCGGGTCCCTTGGTCGCAGCGGGGTCTGTTCTATCACTTGTAGACATGGAAACTGCTCCTGCAGAGGAAATGAAATTTGCCTATCGCCGGGTGCGACTCAGGCATAAAAAAGTGATGCCCTATCAGACCGGCATCACTCATTCAGTTGGCTAAGCGAGGACCGCTTTACTTGGCCATAAAGCCCGCTTCTTTCATCAGACCCAGGTGGGTGGCTTCAGCAGCTGCAACCCATTTTTCGTACTCGGCGCCTGACATAGTTGTCTGGTTGAAAGCACCTTTTTCCATGAATTCAATCCAGTCCGGGGTGGCGCGAATTTTCCGCATCAACTCAACATAGTAAGCACGCTGGTCAGCCGTCACACCGGCAGGCATGAAAATGCCGCGCAGCATCTGGTAGTCCATCGGAATGCCCGACTCCATGCAGGTGGGGATATCACTCCAGGCCATGGTGTCTGTCACCTTGGCTTTGTAGGTCATGCGCTTGTCATCGAACACGCAAAGCGCACGCAGACTGCCAGCACGCCACTGGGCCACAGCTTCAATCGGGTTGTTCACGGACGAGTCAATGTGCTTGCCGACCAACTGGACTGCCACTGCACCACCGCCTTGAAATGGCACATAAATGAACTTGGTGCCGGTGGCTTTTTCAATGGCGACCGTGATGATCTGGTCTTCCTGCTTGGAGCCAGTGCCGCCCATTTTCATTTTCAAAGGGCCCGCAGCTTTGACGGCGGCGATGTATTCTTTTGCGGTTTTATAGGGCGTGTCAGCATTGACCCACAACACAAACTGGTCAAGGGCCAGCATGGAAACGGGGGTCAAGTCTTTCCAGTTGAAAGGCACGCCGGTGGCCATGGGTGTGGTGAACAGGTTCGACAGTGTGATGACGATCTTGTGCGGGTCACCCTTGGCGCCCTTGATCTCCAGGAAACCTTCTGCACCCGCGCCGCCGGCCTTGTTGACGACGATCATGGGTTGCGACATCAGCTTGTGCTTGATGACAACGCCTTGAATGAATCGAGCCATTTGATCAGCGCCGCCGCCAGTGCCGGCTGGTATGACAAACTCAACCGGTTTGGTGGGTTCCCAGGCAGCGTGTGCTGTTGAACCCATCATGGCTGCGGCCGAGATGGCCACAGCTGCTACAGCTGTCAAGTGTTGTCCAATTTTTGCAAATCTTGTTTTCATCGCGTTGTCTCCCTGTTGATTTATAAAGTATCTTGCAGTGGATTTTTGTAGATCCCCATGCCTTAACCTGTAAGTCTTGCATGGTCTGATCAATCGTACCAAACCCTCTTGATGCGGGTCAAGATTGCAGATTTATTTAAGCTGAACTAGGGTTAACACCCGTAATTTGACACCTCGTTGATAAACTTTAAAGCTTATCAACGCAACAGAAAGTAAGCCGCCAGCACGTAAAGCACAGAGGCGAACACTTTTTTCAATGGTCGTATGTCCATGCGGTGCGCTTGCCGGGCACCCAGGGGCGCAGTACAGACGCTGGCCATGGAAATGACAA